>CASEKM010000007.1 GCA_949288405.1 uncultured bacterium
GTCGTACAGCCGGCAGATCAGGTTCACCAGGCTGCTCTTGCCCGAGCCGGTGCCGCCGATGACGCCGATGGTCTCGCCGGACTTGATGTGCAGGTCGATATCGGTGAGGGCGTTCTTGCCGGAGCCGTGCTTATAGGAGAAGCTCACGTGGTCAAAGTCGATGGAGCCGTCCTTCACCTCCATGACCGGGTTCTCCGGGTCGTGGAGGTCGGGGGTCTCCGCCAGCACCTCCCGGATGCGGCGGATGCTGGCCATGGACATGGAGATCATGACCACCACCATGGACAGCATCATCAGGCTCATGAGCAGGGACATGATATAGCTGTACAGGCTGGTCAGGTCGGTGGTGCCCAGGGTGCCGTCCACCACGATGAAGTGGGCGCCCAGCCAGGACACCATGATGATGCAGAAGTAGACGGCCACCATCATGGCCGGGGCGTTGAAGGCCAGCAGGCCCTCCGCCTTCACGGACAGGTCGTACAGGTTCTTGGAGGCCTTGGAGAACTTCTTGTCCTCATACCGCTCCCGGACAAAGGCCTTCACCACCCGGATGGCGGACACGTTCTCCTGGACGCTGGCGTTCAGGTCGTCGTACTTTCGGAACACCTGGTTGAAGATCCGCAGGGTGACCACCATGATGATCCCGATGACCACCACCAGGAAGGCCAGGGCGATGAGGAAGGTGAGGCTCAGCTCCACGTTGATATACATGCACATGGCGAAGCTGAACACCAGGGTCAGGGGGGAGCGCACCGCGATGCGGATGACCATCATAAAGGCCATCTGCACGTTGGTGATGTCGGTGGTCATGCGGGTGACCAGGCCGGGGACGCTGAACTTGTCGATGTTGGAAAAGGAAAAGGTCTGAATGTTGTTGTAGATGGCCTCCCGCAGATTGGCGGCCATGCCGGTGGAGGCGCTGGCGGCGAAGCGGCCCGCGGTGGCCCCGAAGATCAGGCTCAGCAGGGACATGACCACCAGGATGGCCCCATAGCGGTACACCGCCGGCATGTGGCCCGCCTCCAGGCCCTCGGCCAGCAGCTTGGCGGTGATAAAGGGCAGCAGGATCTCCATGATCACCTCCAGGGTGGTCAGGCCGATGCACAGGAAGGTGTCCCGCTTATAGACCCCAAGCTTGGGTAAGATGTGTTTCACGTGTTTGCTACCTCCTCACAGTGACAGTTGCATTGCTTCCACGCGGAGAGATTCCGCAGCATTTTCTTTTGCAGGCGGTCCAGTGCGGCCAGCTCCTCCTGAGAAAAGCCGTCGTACAGCCGGTTCTGGGCCTGAAGGATGGCGCCGTCCAGAAACTCCCGCACCTGCGCCCCCTTTTCGGTACCGAAGAGGAGCTTCTTCCGGTCGTCCCGGGCACAGGGCTCGGCGCGCACATAGTCCTTCTCCCGCAGCCGCTTCACCAGCCCGGACAGGGCCGCCATGGAGTAGCCGAACTCCCGGTGGATGTCGGTGAGAGAGGTCCCCCTCTCTGAGTGGGCCAGGATATACAGGAGCAGGTGGGCCTGGATGCCGGTGAGCCCCTTCTGGGCGATGATCTGGTTGGCGGCCCGCTCGATCTGGATGTTGATCTGCCGGTTCACCCGGATCAGCTCGCTCCGGTCGATTTCCACGCCGGTTTCACCTCCTTTTCAGAAAACTTCCAGATTGTTTCCATCCGAATCATTCGGATGTTTACTTTTATAGCACAAAAACAGTTGCATGTGAAATTCAAATCTGTTATCATCTATAAAAAACTTTTATTGTATTTCTCTATTATACAAAGTCCAAAAAAGCAGGCAGGAGGTTTTTTGTTTGAATACCACACAGCTGGAGTGCTTTCTGTCGGTGTCCAACTTTCTCAACTTCTCCCGGGCGGCGGAGCAGCTGGGCCTCACCCAGCCGGCGGTGAGCCACCAGATCAACACCCTGGAGGATGAGCTGGGCGTCAAGCTGTTCTACCGCACCAGCAAGCGGGTGCGCCTGACCCAGGAGGGCCATCTGTTCTCCCAGTACGCCCGGGAGATCCTGTCCCTGTCCCGGGCCTCCAAGGCCCGGCTGAAGGAGAGCCAGGAGACCTCCGTCACCCCCTTCGGCATCGGCTGCCGCAGCTTTCTGGAGCTGCGCCTCCTGGCCCCCGCCCTCCAGGAGCTGCGGGAGGAGTTCCCTCTGCTGCTGCCCGTCCTCCGGCTGGTCCCCTTCGACTCCCTGGAGAACCTGCTGGAGGACGGGGACGTGCAGGTGATGTTCACCTTTCAGGAGTCCGCCCCCAAGCGGGCCGCCTACCGGGAGCTGACCGAGCGGGAGGTGGTGTGCGTGTGCGGCGAGGACCACCCCTTGGCGGCCCACAGCCGCCTGACCCTCTCCCAGCTCCGGGAGACCGAGGGGCGCTTTGCCGCCTATCCCCCTCACAGCGCCCCGCCCTCCCTTCTGGCCGTCCAGGCCCAGATTATCACCGGCCGCAGCGCCGACCAGCTCTACTTCTCCGACGGGCTGGAGACCCTGTACACCCTGGTGGAGACCGGCTTTGCCTGGGCGGTCACCGCCGGCCTGCCCCAGGTGCCCATGCCTGGCATCCGCTCCATCCCCCTGGCGGGCACCCCGCCCCTGTCCTACGGCCTGGCCTACCCGCCCGGGGAGCCCGGCCCCGTCCTGCGCCGCTTTCTGGCCCGGATGGAGGCGCGCTTCTCTCCGCGGTCATAGCAAAAAACAGCGGAGCTGTCCGCCCGGTCCGGCGGCAGCTCCGCTGTTTCTTATTCTGACGTCTGGGGGCTCAGCCGCCCATGCGCAGGCTGTCCTGGGAGGACAGGCCGTCCTTGGCCAGCATCCGCTCCAGCACCTCCACGTCGGCGGTGATGTCCAGGGCGTCCCCCTGGAACAGCTGGTCCAGCTGCTTCTCGAAGCCCTCCACCACCTTGTCCATCATGTTCTCGATGCGCTCCATGGCGGCGGAGATGTTCTCCCCCTCCACCTCCTGGTCCTCCAGCTGGGCGTAGGCCCGGAGGATCTTCAAGGTGGTGGGCAGGTAGTAGCTCAGAAAGCTGTGGAGCTGGGGGGACTTCTGGGGGTGGCTGCGCTGGTACTCGAACACTCTGGCCGTGATGGCCCCGATGCGGTCGATCTGCTGGTTCAGCTTGGGGTTGTCGATACCCGCGTTGATGGTGCGGATCTCCTCCAGCACCGCGTTCTGGGTGTCCTCCTCCGGCTTCTTCTCCGGGGCGGGCTCCTCCTTCTCCTCCCGCGCGGGGAGATCGGGGACGCCGTCGCTGGTGAGCATCAGGCAGTCCCGGCCGTAGTCCAGATAGCCCATGGGGAACAGCCCGTCGTCCAGCATATCCTCCAGCAGGTCCCGCACCTTGTCAGGGGCGAGCCCCATGGTGGAGGACAGGGTGGAGATGGGCACGGCGCTGCGCTGGCCGATCATGGCCAGACAGCTGCGGAAGGTGCGCACCTGCTTCTGCCGCCGCAGGCCCGCCCAAAGACAGCCCAGGCCGGCGCCGAAGAAGCAGAACAGGGGGACGGTCTCCTCCAAAAACCAGGCCAGGTCTGGCAGCATCCACAGGCAGTCCGCCACCTCCACAATGGAGGCAAAGCCGAAGATGCCCGACAGGATGCCTCCCACCAGGGTGAGACGCTTGGCCTTGGAGGCCATCTGGCTCAGCAGCGTGTTGGCCGCCGGGACCGTTCCGGGGTTGGGCGCCCGGGCGCCTGCGGCCTGGCTCTGACTGCCCATCTGGACGGTGCGGGCCCCCACGTTCCTCTGCCGCTGCTCCTGCTGGATGTAGTAGGGGTGGCGCCCCTTCTTCTTTCCCCCGCTGGCCAGCTTGAGGACGATCATCAGGATGCCGCCCGGCGTAAAGGTCAGCAGGAGGACCAGCGCGATGATCCAATAGGCCCAGTCGCCGCGCTTCTTCTCCCGGCCGGGGCCGTTGCCATCTCCATAGCCGTAGTGATATTGATTTGCCATATATGTGTGACCTCCAGACTCCGTCTGAATGCATGATCTGCACACAGCATATCAGATGCGGGGAAAAATGCCATTGAACTTCCCTTAAAATCCGATAAAATGCAGGCCGTTCCCGCTCCGGTGGAAACGGCACGGCTTGATTATACCGCGCGCCTGGAAAAAAGTAAACGGCCCCCGGGGAATTTTAGGCCTTGTAACTGTTCTGTAATTGTATGCGGGGTGGGAGGATGCTATAATAAATGCTGTTGAGCGCCGGAAGGAAACCGGCGGAATGAAACCGGAGCGAGGACCATACCATTGATGTGACGCAGGGCTCCCGCCCCGCCCGCAGCTCCCAAAGATCAGACAGAAACACAAGGCCCCTCGCCGCGGGGAGGGGCGCGGAGGAAAACATGGAAGATTTGCATGTCCCCAAGCGGGTCGCGGAGAATCCCAACCCAAAGAAAAAGATCGCGCTCATCGCCGCCGGGTCTGCGGCGGTGGTCCTGCTGGGAGGCTACCTGGGCCTGTGCGCCTGGGTGGGCGGCTCCCCGGATATTTTAAAGGGCGTCTCCGTGGCCGGAGTGCCGGTGGGCGGCATGAGCTGCCAGGAGGCCCTGGCCGCCCTGGACGAGAACCTGGGCCAGGTATCCGATCAGGTGACCCTGCCCCTGGAGTACGGCCACTGGGCGGGGGAGATCACCGCCGCCGCCGTCCACGCCGACGAGCAGGCCACGGCGGAGAAGGCCTGGCAGACCGGCCGGGAGCACTTCCTGCTCCAGGGCGGCGCTTACCTGGCCCACCTGCTGGGGGCGGAGAACGACCTGGACCTGGCTCTGGCCTGGACCGACGCGGGCCGTGCGGAGCTGGAGGAGAAGATGGACGAGGCGGACCTGCTGGTGGGGGGCTCCCTCACCAACGCCTCTTATGCGGTGGAGGGCGACAAGCTGATGCTCACCAAGGGGATCACCGGGGTGACCATCGACCGGGAGGCGGCTGAGCCCATGGTGATGACGGCCATGACGGCGGCGGTGTCCGACGCGATGGAGGGAGGCTCCCCTACAGTGGAGCCGGTGGCCCTCCCCGCCCACGAGACCACCCCCCAGGAGCCCGACTTTGACGCCATGTACCAGGAGCTCTATGCCGAGGCCAAGAGCGCCGAGATCGACCCGGAGACCCTGGAGGTGTCCCAGTCGGTGGTGGGCGTGGACTTTGATGTCGACGAGGCCAAGTCCATGTTCGCCGCCGCCGCCGAGGGGGAGACGGTGGAGATCCCCCTGACCATCACAGAGCCGGAGGAGACCACCGAGGGCCTTCAGGCCAAGCTGTTCCGGGACCTGCTGGGGGAGGGCACCAGCCGGGTGAGCGGCTCCGCCAACCGGAAGAGCAACGTGAAGCTGTCCGCCCAGGCCTGCAACGGCGTGGTGCTCATGCCCGGCGAGGTGTTCTCCTATAACAACACCACCGGCAGCCGCACCGCCGACAAGGGCTATCTGGGGGCGCCGGTGTACTCGGGCGGCGCGTCGGTGGAGGGCATCGGCGGCGGCATCTGCCAGACCTCCTCCACCATCTACTACGCCGTCCTCCACACCACCCTGGAGATCGTGGAGCGCCACGCCCACATGTACGCCGTGGGCTATGTGCCCGACGGCATGGACGCCACCGTGTGGTACGGCTCCTCCGACTTCCGCTTTAAAAACAACACCAACTACCCGGTGAAGGTGGTCACCGAGAGCTATGACAAGAACGGCAGCCGCTTCCTCACCGTGAAGATCTACGGCACCAACGAGGACGGCCGGTACGCCGTGCCCGAGCGGGTGCAGTACGACTATATCCAGCCCACCACCCAGTACAAGGCGGACGCCTCCGTGCCCCGGGGCACCACCCGGGTAGATTCCGTGCAGAATGCCTATGTGGGATTGAAGGCCCAGACCTACCGGTATATCTATGCGGAGGACGGCACCCTGCTGGAGAAGCAGGATATGGGGGTCAGCAGCTATAAGATGCGGCCTCGGACCATCCTCTATAACCCAGCCGACGGAGACCCCAGCAAGCCCGCCGTCCAGCCGGAGACCCCGACTACTCAGCCGGAAACTCCCACCACTCAGCCTGAGACCCCGACTACCCAGCCGGAGACCCCAACCACCCAGCCGGAAACTCCGACTACCCAACCGGAGACCCCCGCCACCCAGCCGGAAACTCCGGCCACCCAGCCCGAGACTCCCGCCGAACAGCCGGAGTCCTCGGAGACTCCGGCGCCCGACCAGTCCGCGCCCCCCAGCCAGGACATCCAGGCGGCGTGACCCGGGCGCAGCACAGCAGCAAAGGAAGACACTATGTTTCAAGGATTTACCCAGGGTGCCGTGGACTTTCTGTGGGGCATCCGATTCAACAATGAGAAGAGCTGGTTCCTGGCTCACAAGGAGGAGTACCTGTCCCTGGTGGACCGCCCCCTGCGGGAGCTGGGCGGCCAGCTCCACCAGGCTATGGAGGAGCAGTTCCCCCAGCTGGGGCTCAACCTCCACGTCTCCCGCATCTACCGGGACGCCCGGCGGCTCCACGGCCGGGGGCCCTATAAAGACCACCTGTGGTTTACCCTCCGGCGGCCCAAGGAGGCGTGGGTAAGCCTGCCCGCCTTCTACTTTGAGCTCGCCCCGGAGTACTACAGCTTCGGCATGGGGTGCTACGATCCCACCCCCGCCACCATGGCCAAGCTCCGCGCCCGCATCGACCGGGACCCCAAGCCGCTGGAGAAGCTGGCCCGCAGGCTGGAGCAGTCCCCCTTTCAGCTGGAGGGGGAGCTCTACAAGCGCCCAAAGGGGGACCCGGGGCCCCTGCTCTTCCCCTGGTACAACCGGAAGGGCATCAGCATCTGCCGGGATGAGAACTGCGAGGGCGTCCTGTTCCAGCCGGAGCTGGCGGACCAGGTGCTGGAGGGCTTCCGGTTCCTGGCCCCCTATTACGACTACCTCTACTCCCTGGCCGGGGACCCCTCTCCCCAGCAGCTTTAGACTGAAAAAGGACGTTGGAGCTTGTGCTCCAACGTCCTTTTGGCGTTCTGCGGCCGGGGGCGGCGCCCCGTTGATCACTTGTGATAGCTGGACCCCTCGTTGATCTTGCAGGCCCGGTAGAGCTGCTCCAGCAGCATCACCCGGGCCAGGTGGTGGGGGAAGGTCATGGGGGACATGGACAGCCTTACCCAGGCCTCCCCCTTGATGGAGGGGTGCAGGCCGTAGGAGCCGCCGATGAGAAAGACCAGGTGCTTGGCGGCGGACTGCTCCCAGTCCAGAAGCAGCCGGGCAAAATGTTCGCTGGAGCGCTCTTTCCCCTCCACGCACAGGGCCACCAGACTGGAGCTGGGGGGCAGCTTGGCCCGGATGGCCTGGGCCTCCCTGGCCAGGGCCTGGTCGATCTGGCCCTGGGTGGGGCTCTGGGGCAGGCGCTCCTCGGGCAGCTCCACAAGGTTCAGCTTGCAGTAGGCGGACAGGCGCTTCTGGTACTCGGCGCAGGCGTCCAGATAGAACCTCTCCTTCAGCTTGCCCACGCAGATGAGCGTCACATTCAGCACAGGACGGCCTCCTCCCGCGGACGGAGGGCCTGCACATCCCGGCCCCGCTCCAGGCGGAACACCGGTCCCCGCTCCTTGCGGGGGGCCACGGTGAGGGACAGGTCCCGCTCCGGGTCTACTCCCGCGGCGGACAGGCGGCGGGCGGCCACATCCCGGGCCCGGGCCGGGGTGTTGTTCTCCGAGGACAGGTGGGCCAGCACCACCGCCCTGGCCCCGGACTCCGCCGCCAGAGCGGCCAGCTCCGCCCCCATCTCATTGGACAGATGGCCCCGGTCCCCCAGGATGCGCTCCTTCAAGTAGTAGGGGTAGGGGCCGGACCTCACCCAATCCACGTCGTGGTTGGACTCGCACACCAGCAGGTCGCAGCCCCGCACGGCGTTGAGCACCTCGGGGGTGAGGCGGCCCAAGTCGGTGGCGGAGGCCAGCTTGCTCCCGTCCCCGGCGAGGGTATAGCCCACGCTGCAGGCCGCGTCGTGGGAGGTGGGGAAGGAGGTGACCCACAGCTCCCCCACGGGGAAGCCGTCGCCGGGGGCAAAGTCCCGGCACAGGCGCTCCAGGAAGGGGATGCGGTAGCACAGCTGCCGCAGGGTGGGCGCGGTGGCATACACAGGCAGCCCCAGCTGCTTGGTGAGGGTGGCAAGGCCGGAGATATGGTCGCTGTGCTCGTGGGTGACCAGCACTCCGCCCAGGGAGGCGGGGTCCACCCCCAGGCCCTTCAGGGCGGTGGTGATCCGCCGGGCGGAGATCCCCGCGTCCAGCAGCAGCCGGGTCCCCCCGCAGCACACCAGAGCGCAGTTCCCGCTGGACCCGCTGGCCAATGTTGTGTATGTAAGCACAAAATCCCCCCGCAATATCATTCAGATAGAAGTTAGGAGATAGGAGATAGGAGTTTACCGGAAGACGACAGCGCCTCGTCAACTCCTATCTCCTATCTTCTATCTCCTATCTCTCCACGCTTAATTCTTGACTCTCAACTCTCCGCACTGCGGCTCATCCCACCTGGGCCTTGGCATCCTCGTCGGGGACGGTGATGGTGCGGATGTCGGCGCCCACGCCGGCCAGCTTGCCCACCAGGTTCTCATAGCCCCGCTCGATGTGGTAGATGGCGTCCACCTCGGTGACCCCCTGGGCGGCCAGACCGGCGATCACCATGGCGGCCCCTGCCCGCAGGTCACAGGCGTGGACCGGGGCCCCGGTGAGGGCGGAGACCCCCTCGATGACGGCCACCTTGCCGTCCACCTGGATGTGGGCCCCCATGCGGCGGAACTCGTCCACATAGCGGTACCGGCTGTCCCACACCCCCTCGGTGAGGACGCTGGTGCCGTTGGCCAGGCACAGCACGGCGGCGATCTGGGGCTGCATATCGGTGGGGAAGCCCGGATAGGGCATGGTCTTCACATTGGTGCGGCTGATGGGACCGCTGCGGCGGACCCGGACGGCATCGTCCAGCTCCTCCACGTCCACCCCCATCTCCACCAGCTTGGCGGTGATGCAGTCCAGGTGCTTGGGGATCACGTTCTGAATGAGCACGTCGCCCCCCGCGGCGGCCACGGCGGCCATATAGGTGCCCGCCTCGATCTGGTCGGGGATGATGGAGTAGGTCCCGCCCCGGAGCTGCTTCACGCCCCGGATCTTGATCACGTCGGTGCCCGCCCCCATGATATTGGCCCCCATGGAGTTGAGGAAGTTGGCCAGGTCCACGATGTGGGGCTCTTTGGCTGCGTTTTCAATGACGGTCATGCCGTCAGCCAGGACGGCAGCCAGCATGATGTTCATGGTGGCCCCCACGGACACCATATCCAGGTACACCTGCCCGCCGGACAGGCGGCCGCCGGGCACCTTGGCGCAGATGAGGCCGCTGCGCACGTCCACATCGGCCCCCATGGAGACAAAGCCCTTCACATGCTGGTCGATGGGCCGCCCCCCCAGGTCGCAGCCGCCGGGGAGGGGAACCTCCGCCCAGCCGAAGCGGCCCAGCAGAGCGCCCACCAGGTAGTAGCTGGCGCGGATCTTCCGGGCCAGCTCATAGGGCACCTGCCGGTTGCGGATGTGGGAGCAGTCGATGTCCACCGTGGTGCGGTTGACGGTGCGGATGTCCGCCCCCAGCTCCTGGAGGATCTGGAGGATCAGGGTCACGTCGCTGATCTGGGGAATATTTTCAATGCGGCACACCCCGTCCACCAGCAGGGCGGCGGGGATGATAGCGACAGCGGCGTTTTTTGCGCCGCTGATGGTAATGCTTCCGTGGAGGGGCTTGCCGCCCCGAATACGATACTTGGTCAAATTTGGCACCCTCTCGATCTGTGTTATAGATTGGGGTTTATATAGAAAAATCATATGGCCGTGGGCCATGAAACAGCGAAATCACTTTCGCGGGGAGACCCGCGCATAGAAACGAGTATATTATAGCATCAGTATGTCCAAAAGGCAATGAAATTTGCAGAGTAGACATAAAATTGTGAAAAAAGTAAGAACGAACTGTAAAATTCAGGGTCCATTGGGCGGAATGGAGAGAGGGAGGCGGCGGGGACCGGCCGCCCTGTACGGGCGGCCCCAGCAGCCCTTATTCCGCCCCGCCGGGCCGGTTCCGGCGGATCAGCTCGGTCCAGTCGGCCTGCTCCTGCCGGTCCAGCAGGTCGCCGATGAGCTGGTTGGACACCAGGAAGCCCCGGGGGGTGAAGCGCCAGCGTCCCTCTCCGGTCTGCTCCGCCCAGCCCTGGGCGGCAAATTCCCTCAGCCGGGCCGCCAGGGGGGCGAAGTCCATGAAGTAATCGTTGCGGTACTCCTGCCCATCCACCCCCCGGGTGGTGCGCAGCCGGAGCATCAGGTACTCCCCGCACCGCTCCCGCTGGGGGATGAGCTCGGAGGCATCGATGATGTCGCCCCCCTCCAGCACCCCCCGGATGTAGGCATCCAGGTCCCGGACAAAGGAGTACCGCCGCCCGCCGAAGTCCGAGTGGGCCCCCGGGCCGAAGCCGATATAGGGCCGGGTGAGCCAGTAGCGGAGATTGTGCCGGGATTCGTACCCGGGCTTGGCAAAATTGGAGATCTCATACTGGGGCAGGCCCGCCCGCTCCAGGCGGCCCACCGTCCACAGGTACAGGTCGGCCTGCTGGTCCTCGTCCGGGAGGACCTCCCCCTCCGCCACCCGGCGGGCCAGGGGGGTGCCCTCCTCCACCTTCAATCCGTAGCAGGACAGGTGCTGGGGGATGAGGGACAGGGCGTGCTCCACGGTGGCCTTCCAGCTGTCCATAGTCTGGCCGGGCAGGCCGTAGATCAGGTCCAGGGACACGTTGACAAACTTGGCCTTCCGGGCCGCCTCCACCGCCTGGTCGGTCTGATGGGGGGTGTGGATGCGGTGGATGCGCTGAAGCTCCTCCCCGTCGGCGGACTGCATCCCCAGGGAGATGCGGTTCACCCCTGCCTTCCGCAGGGTGTGGAGCAGCTTATAGTCGGTGCTGTCCGGGTTGCACTCCACGGTGACCTCCGCGTCCCGGTCCACCTGGAACAGCTTGTGCAGGTGGGTCAGCAGCTCTCTGATGCGCTTGGCCCCGTAGTAGCTGGGGGTGCCGCCGCCGAAGTAGATGGAGTCCACGCCGATCCCCTGGGCCAGAGGGGCGGTCTCCCGCATGTGGGCCAGAAGGGCCTTCTGATACCGGTCCATCTCCTTCTCCCGCCCGGCCAGGGAGTAGAAGTCGCAGTAGTCGCACTTGCTCCGGCAGAATGGAATGTGAATGTAGATCCCCAGCTTGTCCCCCATAACGGCACACCTCGACAAAAAGTTTCACCGTATTATATCCCATTCCCCCCTCCGGCGCAAGGGGGAGGGCGGCAAACGCCGCCTGCGCCGCCGTGACAAAGGCGGCAAACTCTGCTATAATGCTCCCGTTGGGCCTGCGGCCCGCAGATGGATCTGTATAAGGGGGCTTCCGGCGTGCTGAACATTGAAGACGTCTTTCTCAACTTGATGGAGCTGTTCCTGCTCATCGGGGTGGGATACGGGGCGGTGCGGCTGAACCTGCTGCCCGCCTCCGCCTCTAAGCTGTTCACCGCCCTGCTGATGAACATTACCCTGCCCGCCACCATTTTCACCTCCCTGGCCCGGCCCTATGACCCGGCCTTTTTCTCCTCGGGGGTGCTGATCGCGGCGCTGGGGACGGGCTTTTATCTCCTGTACGGGGTGGTGTGCCTGCTGCTGGTCCGCATCTTCCGCATCCCGGCGGGCAGGCAGGGGGTGTGGGTGCTGGGCTGCGTGTTCAGCAACAACGGCTATATGGGCTTTCCCATCGCCCTGGCCCTCTTCGGGGAGGAGGGGCTGGTGCTGGCCGTGCTCCTGGGAATCCCCTTCAACCTGCTGTCCTACACCTCGGGGGCCCGGCTGGTGAGCATGGACCGGGCAGCCGCCGGAGGGGCGCCGCCCCTCTCCTGGCGCGCCCTGCTGCTCACGGTGGTCAACGGCAGCACCCTGCTGGGTCTGCTCTTTTTTGCCGCCCAGTGGCCTGTCCCGGCGGTGCTCAGCGCGCCGCTCACCTATCTGTCCAATGTGACCACCCCTTTGTCCATGCTGATCATCGGCATGAGCCTGAGCGGCGGGGATCTTCTGACCCCGCTTCGGGACTGGAGCGTGCTGTCCGGCTGCGGGGTGCGGCTGCTCCTGCTGCCCCTGCTCACCCTTGGGCTGGTGAAGCTCCTGCCCCTGGACGCCCCCCTGGTGGTGGGGGTGCTGGTGGTCATCATGGCCATGCCCTCCGCCGCCCTGACCTCCCTGCTGGCAGAGGCCTACGGGGGCGACACGGAGTTTGCCGCCCAGCTGGTCTTCCTCTCCAGCCTGCTGTGCCTGGTCACCATCCCCCTGATCTCCCTGCTGCTGTGACGGTCCGCTCCCCATGAAAAAAGGGCCGCTCACCGCGCCCCCAAAAACATAAAAGAGCAAAAGAAATGACCCCTAACCGTCTTCCGCTGTTCTGACGATTAGGGGTCATTTCTGGTGGTTCTTGTTATCTAACATCATATGGTTACCTCCTATTCTATCAATTCTCCTTGCCACACGCTCCGCTCGCAAGTGTCCATCCTGCGTTCAACGCTCTTTTCTGCGCTCCTTTGAGCTGCACTCCTCATACATGAGGTCCTGTTCTGTTGCGCGATTTCGTCTTTCTTGCGGCATTCTGTGGTGTTGGAGTTTGGTCCAGATGTGCTCTTCCGACCGGCGCGCGTTTTTTGGAACTTAACTGGACAGCTGCTCTGCTTTTGGGACCCTCTGGGATTTTCTTTGCTCTTACGGGGATTTTCTTTGCGATTCTCCGGTCCCATTTGGTTTTGTGCGTTTTCTTGGAGACTTGCTGTTTGGTTCCGAAATTTTCTTTTCCTTTCCGCGCCTTTTCAATCGAACTTCTTTATTTCAATCTAGCCGCCGGATTCGGTGACATCTGGGGTCCAGGTTTCTTACCACATTGGTATCACCCTTTCTGGTTATAATATAGCACCCGGCCCCGTATTTGTCAACTGTTTTTAGAGGAAATTACAATTCTTTTTGCAGGATTTTTGAAAATTGCTTGCAAGTCCCAGCCGCCCCTCAGCGGGGCGCGGGGGAGGAGCCCTCCGCCCGGCTCCGGCGGCGGATGACCGCGTCGGCGGCGATGAGCACGGCGCACCAGAACACCAGCAGAGCCAGGATCAAGAGGGCGCAGTTGCGGAAGAAGTCCTCCGGCAGCAGCAGGATGATGGGGTCGGTGCGCCAATCAAAGAGCCAGTTGGTCTTTCCCGGGAAGAACAGGGTGTGGAAGATCACAAAGGCCCGGTTGAAGTCCACGGCAGCCAGGGCGCCCACCGCCAGAAAGACGGCCCCCAGTCCCGCCGCGGCCCAAAAGCCCGGCCCCCGGCCCATCAGGCGGGCGGGGGTGAGGCGTCTCTTCCGGGCGGCGAAGAACAGGAGGACCAGCACCGCGGCAGCCAGCACCAGAAGCAGCAGGTCCAGCTGGAACAGGCCCCGCACATCCACAAAGTGGGCACGGCCCGACTCCGACCAGGGGAGCACCCCCACCGAGAAGTCCGGCCGCAGGCCCAGGCAGAAGTCCAGCATCTCGTCGAAGGCCTGCCTGATCTGCTCCGGGGTGAGGCCGGTGTGCTTCGGGAGGGACATGGCCTCAATGTGGGCGTAGTAGAAGGGGCGGCACAGGATGGGCACGGCAATGGAGCCGCACAGCACCAGCAGGGCGGTGGCCAGGGCGGTGAGCAGGGAGAGCAGCTTACTGGGAACTCGTTTCAAACTCGATCACCTCGCGAAGAAGATCCCGGCAGGGCGGACAGGGCGATGAGCACCTGGCCGGGCAGGTAAAACAGCCACATCCCCACCCGGACGGCGTTGTCCAGAGGGGGCGGGAAGATCCCCGGGAACTGGTAGGCGGCCACGCACAGGTCGCAGCACAGGTACAGGGCCAGGCCCAGGGAGAAGCAGCGCCCGGCCCGTTCCCCCGGGCAGGACAGGGCGCACAGCAGGTTGCACAGGAAGTTTACAAAATAGAACAGGGCCAGCGCGTCCAGCGGGTCCAGCAGGCCCAGGGCCCTCAGAGCCGCCAGCGACAGGAGGAACAGCCCCAGCCGCGCCCCCCAGAGGCTTCCGCGCCCCAGGGCCCGGAGCCGGAGAAAGTAGCACAGCTGCACCCCGCAGAACAGCAGCAGGCCCCATCCGTAGTGGGCGTCCAGGAGCAGCAGAAAGACGTCCGCCCCGGCGGTGAGGACCAGCGCTCCGGCGGTCAGGCGGTCTCCGCCCCCCGCCAGCGCCCAGAGCACCGCAAACAGGGCGCACAGCAGGATGGAGGCATATTTTATGGAGTTGGCCCCGGCGCCCCCCGCCGTCAGGTCCCGCCACAAAAAGGCGGCGTACAGGGCGGTCTCTGCCGCCAGGAAGGGGAGCACGCCGGGGCGGCGCAGCATCGTCATACCAGGACCTCTTTTCGCCCGGCGTCTCCAGGCATATGGCCATGATAGCACAGGTTTTGGGGAAAAACAAGGCGAGGGGGGAAGGGGGGAGGGAAAATACAGGGGATTTCGCCGCCTACGGGCGGCGAGTTTCTTTCCCAACGATGGGAAAGAAACCAAAGGATCGCCGGGGGACGGCTCAGGATGAGCACTTCGTGCTCATATTCGCCTTTCCCCCGGTCCCCCGTTACAGGGGACGCGCACCTGTTGGATTTTGCAAAATTATCGGCGCGCAAAACCAGGAGTGCTTGCCTGCGTTTCCATTCGGGCCCACTGGGGCCCTGAGTGGGCAGAAATTTGCCGCTGGTGCGGTTCCACATCCACGCCTGACGTTGCCGAGCTAACGGTGCCGGGTCCGGTAACGGCGGGAGGCCCAAGGGCCTCCCCTACCCAATCCCGAAAGGTTTTTTGAGAACCGTAGGGGAGGGGCTGGAGGTGAATCGGCCGAAGGCCGAGAGAAGCCACCCTGGGGTGTGCCCCTCCCGCCCAGGCCCCCTTGTGAAAGGCCGACTCCCCCTATCAGGGGGCCGATTCCCCCTCTCAGGGGGAAATGTCCCGAAGGGACAAAAGGGGTAGGGAGATGCCCCGAAGGGCCAGAAGGGGTAGGGGGCTGTCACCGCCGTTAGGCGGTGACTGGGGGATTCCGTTTGGCGCCTGGGTTTTTCCGATCTAACGTTTCAGCCCGCCACCTCCACCCTCGCCACTGGAAGGGAAGTACAAACGGATGCAGTTGACGTCTAAAACCGTCTAAATT
>CASEKM010000008.1 GCA_949288405.1 uncultured bacterium
TGTGCATTAAAAAAGTTAGCGAGAACCGCAGTCTTGACGGTTCTTGCTAACTTTTTCTTTGACCTAATTTTTCAAAATCCTATTTTGCAACAGGCCCTTTTTTCTGAAAAACCGGGAGGCAGAAAGGAATGAAAGACTCCCGGGTCTTCTCAGCGTGCGGAGACGTACTTGTGCAGGGTCTTGCGCACCGCGCCGGGCCCGGCGTACAGCTGGGCGGCCATGTCCTCGATGCGCTCGCCCAGGCCGGCGGCGTACAGGTCCACGCCGAACACGTCGGTGCGGCGGTAGAGCTCCTTCAGGCAGCTCATGTCCTGGGCGCCCTCCTTCACCTCCAGGGGAGCCACGATGGCCTGCAGCTCCTCCAGCAGGGGATCGGGGGAGGGCTCAAAGGCCTTCCCGGCGTCGTCCACGCCCTTCAGATACCGGGCGTAGCCGGCCAGCACCAGGGGGATGAGCACCAGCTCGTCCATGTTCAGGCCCTTGGCCTGATAGGCCTTGATGGTCTCGCCGAAGCGGATGGGCAGCTTCTGGGAGGTGTCGGTGGCGATGCGCTGGGGGGCGTCGGGCATGAAGGGGTTGGGCAGGCGCTTGGTGAGCACCGCGTTGATGAAGTCGGCGGGCTTGAGCACGCCGGGGTCCACCACCACGGGCATGGCCTCGATGTAGCCCATCTTGGTGATGAGGCCGCAGATGTCCTCGTCCTTCATCTCCGCGGAGATGAGGTCGTAGCCCAGCAGGCAGCCGTAGATGGACATGGCGGTGTGCAGGGGGTTGAGGCAGGTGCACACCTTCATCTTCTCCACCTTGTCCACCGTCTCCCGGTCGGCGTAGAGCACCCCGCCCTTCTCCAGGGGAGGACGGCCGTTGGTGTACTTGTCCTCGATGACCAGGTACTCCGTCTCCTCGGCGTTGACGAAGGGGGCGGTGTAGGTGTGGCGGTCGGTGATGATGGTGTAGTTGTCCTCAAAGCCGTCGGCCTTGAGCATCTCCTGCACCTTGGCGTCGGGCCGGGGGGTGATCTTGTCGATCATGCTCCAGGGGAAGGAGACCTTGGTCTCGTCCTGGAGGTAGTCCACAAAGCCCTGGGGCACCAGGCCGGCCTTCACCCAGGCCTGGGCGTAGGCCATGACGGCGGACTGCACCTTGTCGCCGTTGTGGGAGCAGTTGTCCATGCTCTGCACGGTGATGGGCAGCGCCCCCGCCTGATAGCGCTGATAGAGCAGGGCGGTGACCTTGCCCATGATCAGCTGGGGCTCGGCCCCCCGCTCCAGGTCGGCGGGAGAGACGGAGTAGCCCTTCTCGGTGATGGTGAAGCTCACCATCTCCAGGGAGGGGTTCTTGAAGATCTCCTCCAGCCGCTCCCAGTCCTCGTGGAACTGGGGGTCGGCCTTCAGGCTCTCGGTGACGGAGGCCACCACCCGCTTCTCAATGGAGCCGTCGGACTTGAGCAGCACGGACAGGCTCAGGTTGTCATAGGGCCGGTAGGCCTTGTCGATGATCTCGTAGTCGAAGCCCTCGGCCACGATGACGCCCCGGTCGTACTCCCCCGCGTCCAGCACCCGCTGGAGCAGGGCGGCGGGGAAGGCCCGGAAGATGTTGCCCGCGCCGAAGTGGATCCAGGTGGGCTGGTCGTGGGTCTTCTGACGCACGGCCTTCAGGTCGAACTTGGGCAGCTCATAGCCCTGCCACGCCTGGGGGTCGAGGGCGCCGGTGACGATATCGGAAAGTTTCATGTCTGAATTCCCTCTTTAAAATACAAAATGATCGCCGGCCCTCCCCCGCTCCCGGGCGGGGAGGGGGAGGGACCGCGCTTACTGCTGGTCCAGCTTATCCAGCATGTCCCAGATGCCCCACATGTACATGATGCCCAGGGCGCGGTCGTACAGGCCGTAGCCGGGGCGGCAGCTGCCGGGGCCCTCGCCCCACAGGTGGCGGCCGTGGTCGGGACGGATGTAGCCCTCAAACCCGCAGTCGTGGTAGGCTTTCACAATGTCCAGGATGCCGGTGTCGCCGTCGCAGTCCCGGTGGGAGGTCTCGGAGAAGTCCCCGTTGGGGAAGTGCTTCACGTTGCGGATGTGGGCAAAGGCGATGCGGTCGCAGTGCTTGCGCACGATGTCGGCCACGTTGTTGTTGGGGTTGGCGTTCAGGCTGCCGGAACACAGGGTCAGGCAGTTATAGGGGTCGTCCACCATGGACAGGAAGCGGTCGATGGCCTCGGCGTCCACCAGCAGGCGGGGCAGGCCGAAGATGTCCCAGGGGGGATCGTCCATGTGGATGGCCATTTTGATGTCGCACTCGTGGCACACGGGCATGAGCTTCTCCAGGAAGTACTTCAGGTTCTCCCACAGCTTCTCCTTGGTCACAGGGCGGTACATCTCGAACAGCTCGTCCAGACGGGCCATGCGCTCCGGCTCCCAGCCGGGGAAGGTCATGCCGTTCAGGTTCTTCAGGATGTAGTCCGCCATGGCCCGGGGGTCGTCCTGGATCAGGTCCTTCTCATAGTACAGGGCGGTGGACCCGTCGGGCAGGGGGTGGAACAGGTCGGTGCGGGTCCAGTCGAAGACGGGCATGAAGTTGTAGCAGATCACCTTCACCCCGAACTCCTTCAGGTTCCGCATGGTCTGAATGTAGTTGTCGATGTACATGTCCCGGGTGGGCAGGCCCACCTTGATGTCGTCATGGACGTTCACCGACTCCACCACGTCCATGTTGAAGCCGTAGGGCTCCAGCTGCTTCTGGACCTGAGCGATCTCCTCTTTTTCCCAGACCTCGCCGGGCTGCTTGTGGTGCAGGGCCCAGACGATGGTGCTTACGCCGGGGATCTGCTTGATGTCAGCCAGGGAGATGCTGTCGTTTCCTTCGCCATACCAGCGGAATCCCATCTGCATCGGCATATGCATGCGCCTCCTTAAAAAGAATAAATAGGTTCTCTCCGCGGAGCGCCTCCAGCAGGCCGGGGGCGTCAAGTATTAGACAGGCAGGGCTCCGCTCCCCTGTGCTGTCCTCCTACTTGATATTCTAATATACTAGTATGCTAATTTCAACTGGCAGTTCCTCCTTTTTTTCTCCGGTTTTTTTGTATAGTTTGCCAGTTTTCCCCCAGGCGGCCGGGGACGGCGGCCGGAGGGACCGCCGGACGCCCAAAAATCCCGCTGTTTTTGTGCCGCCCAGCGGCGCAAATGTCCCCCGCGCTCCGCCCAGATTCAGGTTCCCGAAAACGAAAAGGAGCCCCAGAGGGGCTCCTTTCAGCTCAGTCGTTGGCGATGGTGGCGGATTGGGCGTGGTTGGTGTCGGCGTTCACACAGTCGATGGCCACCATGACGCCCAGGGCGGTCAGGGCGTCCCGCTCGTCCGGCACGTCCAGCAGGTAGGTGTCCCCCCAGCTGAGCCACTTTCTGGTCACCGTGGCGACCACCTCTCTCCCACGCTTCATCTCATATTCGTGCTGTACGAAATCGCCCCGGATCTCCCAGTTTCCGCTGTCGGTCTCCAGGGTGTAGTGGGGCTTCAGCAGAGTGATGTGGCCCTTCAGCTCCATCTCCTGCCCGTCCACTTCGATAAAATACTTGGGCACCAGGCTCAGCACCTTTTGATGGATGTACGCCGCCTCCTGGCCGTCCATATCCTGAACGGTCAGCTTGTGTCCCACGGAGATCAGCTTGCCGGACACCTGGTAGACCGGCGTCCCCTCCTCGTCCATGACGGAAAAGGACTCCTTGAGAGAAAATACTTTCTGTTTCAGCGCAAGTTTCATGTCTGCCTCTCCTTTTACAGGGCCTCCGGTCCGGCCGCGACGCCGGAGGGGACCCGTTTTTTTACAATTTTCCTGTAAATGTTCCAAAAAGTGCCTCTATCGTACCTTGCGCCGCCCTGTTTGTCAATAGCGCCCGCCGGACGGCGGCAAAAAGGCGCCCGCCGCGCCCCTGTGAAGGGGGCGGCAGACGCCTGTGCAGGGCAGCCGGGGCTTGAACCGGGCCGCTACTCGGCCAGCATCCGCCTCCGGGCCGGTCTGGCCTTCTTGGCCGCCGGGGCCGGGGCGGCGGTGGGCAGCGGGGTCTTGGGGACACTGGGCAGGCGGGCGGCCAGAGCCTTGGCCTCCTGGTCGTCGTTCAGCGTCTTCAGCATGGCCTCCTCCTCTGGAGACAGCTGGTCCGGACCGGCCTCCTTCAGCCCCTCCTCCAGCAGAGCCTCGTCCTCCGGGGACAGCTGGTCCGGACCGGCCTCCTTCAGCCCCTCCTCCAGCAGAGCCTCGTCCTCCGGGGACAGCTGGTCCTGATCCGTTCCGTTCAGCCCCGCCTCCAGCATGGCCTCCTCCTCCGGGGTGAGCTCCTGTTCGCCGGAGGAGCGCCCGAAGAGGCGCTTCACCCGGCCCTTCACCGCGCTGGCGAAGCGGGACAGCCTGCCCGGCTTCTTGTCGTCCGCCAGCATTTTGTCGGCGCTCTTGGCCAGCCTTTTGGCCTCCCTGACGGAGCTTCGGCCGCCGCGGACCGCATGGCGCAGCTCCTTCTTGGCCAGCCGCCCCTCTTTCTTCAATTCCTTCCGCTCTCTCTCGGCGTCGAGGATCTCCTGCCGTATGATCTGCAGCGGGTCCTCCGGCATCATCTGCACCTGCCCGGCGGGGGCGGAGATAGAGACCCCCTCCCCGGAAACGGCCCCCTGCTGGACGGTGTGGACCAGCTCGTGGGCCGCCACGGCGGGGTCAAAGCCCCCCGCGCCGAAGTAGACGTCCCGGCCCACGGTGTAGGCCTTGGCGCCGATGCTGCCCGCGGCCTTCTCCGCGTCCGGGCCGGTGTGGAAGCGCACCGGGGCAAAGTCCGCGCCCAGCTCTGCGCCCAGTCTGGATTTCACCTCCGCCGGCGTGGCGGCCCCTTGGGCCAGCTGGCCCAGCTGGTCCGCCTCCCGCTCGGCGGTGGGGATCTGCCGGGCGCGGAAGCGCTCCATTTTTGCGGACATGGCCGCCTCCAGATCCCCCCTGGAGGAGCTGTCCGCGGCAAGCGCCGAGTTGGGAATGGAGGCGGGAGCCGGCGCCTGTTCTGTTCCGGCCGCCCGCCTTTCCCGGCCGGCGGCTGCGTTCCGTCTGATTCTCTGATGGTCCATTCCGATCACTCCTGTCTGTGCCCGCCCTCCGGGGCCCCCGGAGCCGGACGGCCGGTTGGTGTGGTATCCCGGGGTATGACATTATTTTAATATGGAGTGAACATTCTGTAATCACCCGTTCCGGGTGAGAAAATAGGTAATGCCTGCGGAAGCGCTCCGCAGGCATTGTTATCGCAGCATATAGGGGCCCAGGTCCTGGCGGCGGCTGAGATCCAGCTTCTGCAGGGCCAGGGAGATGTGCCGCTTCACCGTATTGACGGACACGCCCAGGTGGTCGGCGATCTCCTGGTTGGTCCACCCCCGGGCCGCCAGCATGGCGGTGGCAAATTCTGTGGTGGTGAGGTTGTCCGCCACATCGTGGCCGGTGGCCGGGTTGTGGACCCTGCGCCACCCGGCGGAGAAGCGGTAGGTGATGGCGATGATCCGCTTGAAGGCCTCCGGGTCGTCCTTCTTCAGCACCGCCTCCAGCATCCCGCCCAGCAGGCCGTGGTGCTCCCCCAGCCCCTCGATCAGGCCGTCCGGCTGGGCCAGCGCCCAGGCGGCGCGCAGGTGGGTCTGGGCCCGCTCCGGCTGTTTCAGCCCCATATAGTTCATCACCGCGGCCAGGTGCAGGTAGATGGCGGGGATGGGGTAGACCTGGCTCTCCATGGAGAAGACCGCCTCCGCGATGCCCACGCCCCGCCCGTAGTCCCCCTGGAGATAGGCCTGGTGGGCCTGGACATACAGGGTGAAGATGCGCAGCCCCGGCGGCAGCAGATGGATCTGCTCCCGGAGGAGGACCGCCGCCTCCTCCGGCACCGGCAGGTGGAGGAGCACCGAGGCGGTGACCGCCACAAAGGCCGCCGGGGCCCGGAGCTGGGGCGGAGCCGCCTCCCCTCCGCCGGCCAGCCGTTGGATCTCCGCCAGGGCGGAGCTGGCCCGGCGGATCTGGCCCATGGAGAGGTTGGCGTAGGCGTAGATCAGGCAGGCGGACAGCCGCAGGGCGGGCTCCCCGTGGGAGAGGTACCGCTCCGCCAGCAGCACCGCCCGCTCCGGCTGGCCGCTGAAGTAGCAGTACTCCGCCAGGGCGATGTCCCGCTGCTCCGGGTCCTCCATGGCCTGGACGGCCTCCATGCAGTGCCCGGGCGCAAAGGGGGTGTTCATCAGGGGCATGGGGGGCATGGAGAGGGGCTCCCGCCCCTCCGCCCCGGCCGGCTCCCGGGTCCGCCTGGGGTCCTCCGGCTTTTGGGCCCCGGCCGGGATGGCCCAGGCGCCCCCGAACTTCCTCGCCCCCGGGATCCGCCCGTCCACGCAGTAGCGCTGGACCAGGCGCGGAGAGATCTTCCAGCGCTCCGCCGCCTCCTGTACCGTGATGGACTCCATGGCGCACCCCTCCCGCTCCCCAAAGGTTTGTCCCCATTATATACGTTTCCCCGCACAGTTTCAAGGCGGACGGGCCGGAAAATGCCGGTCCCCGCCCCAACAGGGGCGGGGACTCAGGCGGGGGGACAGGCGCCCCGGAGTTATTATCCGCAGCCGCCGCAGCGGGCGCAGGCGGAGGGGGCGGCGGCGCACCCCCCCAGGGCGGTCTCCCGCAGCTCGATGGGGAGGCGGCGGCCCACGGCGTACATAGTCTCCAGCATCTCGTCAAAGGGGATGAGCTGTTTCACCCCGCTCAGGGCCAGCTCGGCGGCGATGAGGGCGTTGGCCACCCCGGCGGCGTTGCGGTTCTGACAGGGGTACTCCACCAGCCCCCCCACCGGGTCGCACACCAGGCCCAGCAGGTTCATCAGCACGGTGGAGGCGGCGTCCAGGCACTGCTCCGGGGTGCCCCCCATGAGCTCCACCGTGGCGGAGGCGGCCATGGCGGCGGCCACCCCCACCTCCGCCTGACAGCCCCCCACGGCCCCGGCCACCGTGGCGTTGCGCATGGCCAGATAGCCCACCGCCCCGGCGTTGAACAGGGCGTCGACCAGGCGGTCGTCGGAGATCTTATAGCAGTCCTGGAGGGCCAGCAGCAGCCCGGGCACCACCCCGGCGGAGCCGGCGGTGGGGGCGGCCACGATGAGGCCCATGGAGGCGTTCACCTCCGCCACCCCCATGGCGTAGGTCATGGCCCGCTGGAGCACCTCCCCGCAGATGGCCTTGCCCCGGGCGGCGTGGTCATAGAGCTTTTTGGACTCCCCGCCGATGAGGCCGCCGGTGGACTTGGCCGGCTTCTTCAGGGGGAGGGAGGCGGACTCCCCCATGATCTCCAGCACCCGGGCCATGCGGTGGTCCACCTGGTCCCGGGTGGTCTCCCCTAGCTCGCACTCCCGGCGGCGCATGAGCTCGGAGATGGGGCACTGGGTCTGCCGGCACAGGGCCAGCAGCTCCTGGGCAGATCTAAAATCCATCCTTCATCCCTCCTATGGCTCCAGGAGCATGACGTCCTGCACGTTGGGGTTGTTCCGCAGGGGGGCGTCGATCCCCTCGGGCAGGCGGCCGTCGGACTCCACGATGGTGTAGGCGGTGTGGCCCTTGGCCTCCCGGAAGAGGCGCATAAAGGCGATGTTCATGCCGTGGTCGCTGAGCACCTTGGTGATGTGGGCCACCACGCCGGGCTTGTCCTGCTGGACCACGATGACGGTGCTGTACTCCCCGGTGAAGTCCACCTCCACCCCGTTGATCCGGGCGATGCGCACCTTGCCGCCCCCCAGGGACTCCCCCCGGACGGTCATCTCCTGTCCGGCGGCGTTTTTCATGCGGATGTCCACCGTGTTGGGGTGGACCTCCGTCTCGGTGGTGCAGGGGGTGAAGCGGAAGTCCAGCTCCCGCTCCCGGGCGATGGCAAAGGACTCCCGGATGCGCTTGTCGTCGGTCTCAAAGCCCATGAGGCCGCCCAGCAGGGCCCGGTCGGTGCCGTGGCCCCGGTAGGTCTTGGCAAAGGAGCCGTACAGGGTGAACTCCGCCTGGACGATGGGGGGCGCGATCATCTTCCGGGCCAGCAGGGCGATGGCCGCCGCCCCGGCGGTGTGGGAGCTGGAGGGCCCGATCATGTTGGGGCCCAGCACGTCGAAGACGCTGATAAAGGACATGGAAGTACCTCTCTGGTCAGGCCGCCTTGGGGGCCTTGTTGATGAACTTCTGGTAGATGGTCTCCACGATGACGCCGATGGCGTTGTCCCCGGACACGTTGCAGGCGGTGCCGAAGGAGTCCTGGGTGATATACAGGGCCACCATGATGGCGCAGATGGGGCCGTTCACGTCCCCGGCCTCGGGGCCGAAGACCATGTACAGGAAGGGCAGGGCGGTCATAATGGACCCGCCGGGGGCGCCGGGGGAGGCCACCATGGCCACGCCCAGGGTCATAATGAAGGGGACCACGGTGTGCAGGCCGATGGGCAGCTGGTTCATCAGGCACACGGCGGTGGCGCAGGCGGTGATGGTGATCATGGAGCCGGCCATGTGGATGTTGGCGCACAGGGGGACCACGAAGTTGCGGATCTCCGGGGAGACCCCGTCGGCCTCAGCGCACTGCAGGTTCACCGGGATGGTGGCGGCGGAGGACTGGGTGCCCAGAGCGGTGATATAGCCGGGGATCTGGTTGCGGATCAGGCGGAAGGGGTTTTTCCGGCTGACGGTCCCGGCCACCAGGAACTGGATGACGATGCAGGTCAGGTGCATGAGGATGACCACCAGGAAGACCTTCCACAGGATGCTGAGGATGGCGAAGGTCTGGCCCGACTTGGTCATGTTGGTGAAGGTGCCGCAGATATACAGGGGCAGCAGGGGGATGATCACCGAGTGGAGCACCTGGTCGATGATGCCGGAAAAGTCGGTCATGGCGTTGTACAGGGTGTCGCCGATGGTTTTGCCCCGCAGGGTGGACAGGCACAGGCCCAGCACAAAGGCCAGCACCACGGCGGACAGGGTGTCGAACAGGGGCGGGATGCTGAGAGAGAAGTAGGTCTCCAGGGAGTTGCCGGCGGTGGCGGCGATCTGCTCCAGGGCGTCGGCGCTCATAAAGCTGGGGAACAGGTTGTGGGCCACCAGATAGGAGGCGGAGCCCGCCAGCAGGGTGGACACATAGGCCAGGATCACGGTGATGAGCAGCAGCCTGCCCGCTCCGTTTTTCAGGTTGGCGATGCCCATGGTCACGTAGGCCAGGATCATCAGGGGGATGATGAAGGACAGGAAGGTGCTGAAGATGCTGGACAGGGTGACCACGATGCGGCAGAACCACACGGGCAGGAACTGTCCGAAGAGGATGCCGATGATGATGGCAATGATGAGCTTGGGGAACAGGCCGAGTTTCAGTTTCTTTTTTTCCACTGGAAAAACCTCCTCACAATTTTGCTCAAATTTTGCTTGCCCATTCGCTGATTTTAGTATATTCTGTTTGCAACAATATGTAAAATTCATAGTTTTAATAGGATGATTTAAAAATTTTTATAGATCGCCCTCTCAGGGCGGAAAACGGGGGAGGAGACGCCCATGGAATTACGGCAGCTTAACACGTTTATCCAGGTGGCCCGGTTCAAGAGCTTCTCCCGGGCGGCGGAGAGCCTGGGGTACTCCCAGTCGGCGGTGACGGTGCAGATCCGCCAGCTGGAGGAGGAGCTGGACGCCCGGCTGTTTGACCGGATCGGAAAGCACATCTCCCTGACCGCCCAGGGGGAGCAGTTTCTGGCGCACGCCTACGACGTGCTCAACCAGGTGAACAAGGCCCGGCTGTCCGTCTCCGAGACGGGGGCCCTCCACGGGCGGCTGCACCTGGGGACCATCGAGTCCCTGTGCTTTGCCAAGCTGCCCGCCGTCCTGCGCCGCTACTGGGAGAAGCACCCCCAGGTGGTGGTCCACGTCACCACCGGCGAGCCCGAGGCCCTGATCCGGCGGATGGAGCAGGGGGAGCTGGATCTGATCTACATTCTGGACGAGCCGAGGTACAACAACAACTGGCACAAGCTGATGGAGCGGCGGGAGGAGGTGGTCTTTGTGGCCTCCCCCTCCCTGGGGGCGGAGCTGCGGGAGCGCCCGGCGCTGACGGTGGAGGGGCTGCTGGACAAGCCCTTCTACCTCACCGAGCGGGACGCCAACTACCGCCGGGTGCTGGACCGCTTCCTGGCCTCCCGGGAGACCATCCTCACCCCCTTTTTGGAGTGCAGCGACACCTCCTTTATCATCAAAATGCTGGAGAACAGCCAGGGGATCTCCCTGCTGCCCTGGTACGCGGTGGAGCAGAGCGTGGAGGCGGGCAGGCTCTCCCTGGTGGAGGTGGCCGACTTCCACGTGTCCCTCTACCGGCAGATCTTCTCCCACAAGGAGAAGTGGCGCACCCGGGAGGCGGACGAGTTCGTCCGGCTGGTGGAGGGGCTGGACTGACCGCCGCCGGGATAGAGCTCCCCCTTCCGGGGCAAACTGTCTCCATCACAGCGCGCAAGCGGCCCGGAGCCTCTCCGGGCGGAGAGGTGGGAGCTGCAATGAGTGGGACAGAAGCTCTGTGTTCCGGGTGTGCGGCGGGGTGCAGCGCCCTGGCCTGGCACACCGGGGACGGCCGGAGCCTGTGGGGGCGCAACTATGACTTTGACCGCCTGGCGGAGGGGAGCGGGATCACCTTTCTCCCCCGGGGGACCGTCTACGCCCCGGTGGCCGCCCCGGAGAGCCCCCGCTGCGCCGCCCGCTACGCCTGCGCCGGCACCGGGCTGCTCCTCTCCCCCACCCCGGTGCTCTACGAGGGGATCAACGAGCGGGGGCTCATGGGGGGACAGCTCTACTACCGGACCTTCGCCCACTTTCCCGGGGCGGCCCGCCCCGGCGCCCGCCCCATCCAGCCCCCGTTTCTGGTGTACCACCTGCTGGCCCAGTGCGCCACGGCGGAGGAGGCCGCCCGCTGTCTGGAGGAGGAGCTCTCCCTGGCGGCCATCCCCCTGCTGGGGGCGGTCCCACCGCTCCACTGGACCTTCTGCGACGCCTCCGGCGCGTCCATCGTGGCCGAGCCCGACCGGGACGGCCTGCACATCTACCGGAACACCGTGGGCGTGATGACCAACAGCCCCGGCTACCCCTGGCACCGGCTGAACCTGCTCAACTACACGGGGATCCAGGACCAGGACCGGGATGGGCCGGACCTGGGGGACGCGCCGCCCCCGCCCTGCTTCTCCGGCACCGGGGCCCAGGGCCTGCCAGGGGACTGGAGCTCCCCCTCCCGCTTCGTCCGGCTGGCCTTTCTGCGGAAGTACGCCCTCCCCGGCCGGGACGAGGCGGAGGGGGTGAGCCGCATGTTCCGCCTCCTCCAGAGCGCCGCCTTCCCCCTGGGGCTGGTGCGGGTGTCCCACCAGAGCCGGGCCACTCCGCTGGACCGGCAGGTGCTCCCCTACGACTACACCGTCTACACCGCCGTCTGCTGCGCCCAGTCCCTGCGGCTCTACTGGACCACCTACGAAAACCAGCGGGTCCGCTTTTTGGACCTGGGGGACCTGCTGGAGCGGCGGACTCCCTTTCAGCTCTCCCTGGGGGACCGCCCCGACTTTCTCCCCGTCCCGCCCCCTCCGGCCTGAAAAAACAGGAGCGCGTGTCATTCACACGCGCTCCACAGACGGGCGGCCGCCCCCTCGAGCTCCCCCGCTCAAGGCCGGGCGGCTCCCGGGCAGCAGAGGGTTTCCCATAAACGGACAGGAGCGCGTGTGATCCACACGCGCTCCTGTTTCATCTGTCAGGCCTTGGTCCGGCGGCGCCTCTCACACCGGCCCCTCCCGGAACCGCTCGATCATCTCATGGGTCAGGGAGATGGCCGAGCCCCCCTGGGGCAGCGCCTCCCGGTCGAACCAGGTGCCCTCCCCCAGCTCATCCTCCTGGAGGGTGACGGTCTCGTCGTCGGTGTCCAGGTCGCAGTAGAAGCCGGACAGGAGGCTGCTGGAGAAGCTCCAGGGCTGGCTCTTGTAGAAGCGGATGTTCTTCACCGGCAGGCCCACCTCCTCCATCACCTCCCGGCGGACGGTGTCCTCCAGGGGCTCGCCAATCTCCGCGAAGCCGGCGATGAGGGCGTAGTTCCGGGTGGTGCCCGGGCGGGAGTACTTGGTGAGCAGCAGCCGGTTCCCGTGGGTCACCGCCACGATCACCGCCGGGGAGATGGTGGGGTAGACCAAATTGCCGCAGGCGGGGCAGCGCATGGCCCGCTCCACCTGGTCCGGCTGGGCGGGGGAGCCGCACCGGCCGCAGAACTGGTGGTCGTGGTACCAGCCGTGGAGCTGGCTGGCGGTGATGCAGGCAAAGGCCAGCCAGCCGGGCTCCATGTCCCGGAAGCCGCCGTTCTTGGCGGAGACGGCCCCCTCCAGAACGGCCCGGGGCACCACGTGGCACCAGTGGAAGGCCACGTCGTCAATGGCGAACAGGTAAGTAATGGGCAGCTGGGACAGGTCGGCCAGGGCCTCCGCCTCCTCCCAGGTAAAGGGGAGGCCGGTCTCCCGGTTCAGCAGGGTGGCGGTGTCCTGGTAGAAGAAGACCCGGTCCCCGGCCTTGGGCGGGCGGGGGTGATAGGCGTTGTCATAGCGGTGGGGGGCGATATCCTGGATCACAAAGTTCCCTTCTTTCTCGTTCTCTGGGTTTCTTCTCTTATTATGGGGACTTTTCCCGGCGATGTCAACCGTCCGCTGGAAACGGGTCCAGCCCCCGCAGCCGGCGGAAGATCTCCCGGTAGCCGTCGGCAAAGACGCTGCCCCGCCGCCAGAGAAAGGTGAACGCGTGGCGGATGGCGCAGTCCTCCAGGGGGATCTCCCGCAGCCGTCCCTCCTCCAGCTCCTGCTGGACCACGGGCCGGTAGAAGAACGACACCCCCGCCCCGGCGCACACCAGCGTCTTGATCAGGTTCAGGCTGCCCAGCTCGGTGACCCGGGAAAAGCTGTCCACATTCAGGTTTCGGGCCTCCAGCTCCCGCTCCAGCACGTTCCGGGTGCCGGAGCCGGGCTCCCGCACCAGCAGCCGCTCCCCCAGCAGATCCTCCAGCCGGCGGACCAGGCGGACGAAGGGGTACCCCGGCGCGCATACGGGAATGTACGGCTGGACGCAGTAGGTCAGACTGTCGTAGGCCTGCTTGTCAAAATACCCCTCCACAATGGCGAAATCCAGCTCCCCCTGGTCCAGCAGCGCCAGCAGCTCCCGGGTGTTGGCGGTGAGCATCCGCAGCCGCACCTCCGGCTCCTCCTCCAGCAGCCGGAGCAGGGGGCCGGGCATCACATACTCCCCGATGGTCAGCGTGGCCCCGAAGCGCAGGGTCCTGCGGGCGTCCGCCTGGCGGACGGCCTCCCGCAGGCGGAGGGCGTCGTGGCGCATGGTGACTGCGGCGCGGAAAAACAGCCGCCCGCTCTCGGTCAGCCCGAGCTGCTTCCCCTGGTAGTGAAAGAGCTTGGTGCCGTAGGCCTCCTCCAGGGCACGGATATGCTGGGACACGGCGGGCTGGGTGATGTGCAGCTGCTCCGCGGCCCGGGTAAAATTCATGGTGTGGCAGACCGTCAGAAAGGTCTCCACCCGAAAGTCCAGCATGGGGATCACCTCCCCCATATTATAAGATATTTTTATGGAAAAATAAAGAAGGATAATTTTACATGATGTAAATTTTGGAGTATCCTGTGGTCACAGCGATCAATCCCCGGCGCTTCAGTTCCCCCCTCCCGCCCCCAGGGCGCGGCGGAGGGCGTGGGCGCGGGAAGCAAAAAAAGGAGCGGATCTACTATGACACAGGTGAAAAAATTAGGGCCCGGCCTGGCCCTCTGTCTGGCGCTGGCGGTCCCCAGCTGGCTGCTGGGCAGGGCGTTCCCCATTGTAGGCGGACCGGTCTTCGCCATTCTGACCGGCATGGTGGCGGCCCTGTTCTGCCGCGGCCACGCCGGGACCCAGGCGGGCGTCGCCTACACCTCCAAAAAGGTCCTCCAGTACGCGGTCATCCTGCTGGGCTTCGGGCTGAACCTGTCCCAGATCGCCCAGGTGGGCGCCGCCTCTCTCCCCATCATCGTCTCCACCATCTCCACCTCCCTGATCGTCTCCTTCCTCCTCTGCCGGCTGATGGGGATGCCCGCCAAAATCTCCACCCTCATCGGCGTGGGCTCCTCCATCTGCGGCGGCTCCGCCATCGCCGCCACCGCCCCGGTCATCCAGGCCGACGACGAGGAGATCGCCCAGTCCATCTCTGTGATCTTCCTGTTCAACATCATCGCCGCCCTGGTCTTCCCCGCGCTGGGCGGTGCCCTGGGCCTGTCCAACGAGGGGTTCGGCCTGTTTGCCGGCACCGCGGTGAACGACACCTCCTCCGTCACCGCCACCGCCGCCGCCTGGGACGGCATGCACCCGGGGGCCAACACCCTGGACCAGGCCACCATCGTCAAGCTCACCCGCACCCTGGCCATCATTCCCATCACCCTGGTCCTGGCCGTGGTGCAGACCGCCCAGGCCAGGCGCTCCGGCGGCAGCCGGGAGAGCACCTTCTCCCTGAAGAAGGTGTTCCCCTTCTTCATCCTCTTCTTCGTGCTGGCCTCGGTGATCACCACGGCGGCCACCGCCCTGGGGGCCTCCCCCGCCCTGTTCCAGCCCTTCAAGGAGCTGTCCAAGTTCTTCATCATCATGGCTATGGCCGCCATTGGGCTGAATACCGACCTGGTAAAGCTGATCCGCACCGGCGGCAAGCCCATTTTCATGGGGCTGTGCTGCTGGATCGCCATTGCGTCCGTCAGCCTGGGGATGCAGCACCTGCTGGGGATCTGGTAAGCGCCCTCTCCCCCGCCGCGGGCCCCGAAGACAGGGGCCTGCGGCCTTTTTTGTCTGCGCCCGGCGCAAAAAGGGCCCGCCGGATCACCGGCGGGCCCGGGCTGGCTCTGCCCTTACTTCATGCCGTTCTCGTAGGACTCGATCATCTTCTTGACCATCTGGCCGCCCACAGAGCCGGCCTGCTTGCTGGTCAGGTCGCCGTTGTAGCCCTGCTTCAGGTTGACGCCCACCTCGTTGGCGGCCTCCATCTTGAACTTGTTCATAGCCTCGCGGGCGCTGGGAACGACCAGTTTGTTGCTGCTGTTGCTGTTGCTGGACATAATAGTTCTGTCTCTCCTTTTCTGTCTGTGTTGGATTTGGACATTGCCTTGGATGGAACATCCGCGACTATCTTGTCCCCGGCCGGAGCTTCTATGCGCCGGCCCGCTTTCCTGTTTTCGTCATTTTTCCATGGGCTGGACGCAAGCGCACCGGAACCCCTGTCACGGCGGAAAACAATTGACACCGTGTCAGTAGTGTGCTATTCTATATATGATGACACTGTGTCAGAATATCGCACAGCGCACGAAAGGAGCGTTTCCCATGAGCAAAAAGGTACTGGTCGCGTATTTTTCCGCCAGCGGCGTAACCGCCCGGGCGGCCAAGGAGATCGCGCAGTCGGTGGGGGGCGACCTGTATGAGATCCGCCCGGCGCAGCCCTATACCAAGGCCGACCTGGACTGGACCAACAAGCAGAGCCGCAGCTCGCTGGAGATGAATGACCCCGCCAGCCGCCCCGCCATCGCGGAGCCGGCAGCCGATTTGGCCCAGTACGATGCCGTCTTTCTGGGCTTCCCCATCTGGTGGTATGTGGAGCCCCGGATCGTGGACACCTTCCTGGAGAGCTGCGACCTCTCCGGCAAGGCGCTGATCCCCTTCGCCACCTCCGGCGGCAGCGGGATCGAGGGGGCGGAGAAGAGCCTGCGGGCCCGCTGCCCCAAGGCGGATTGGAAGCCCGGCAAACTGCTCAACCGCACCGGCGCCAAACTGCTCAACCGCACCGGCGCAGCCGGCTGGGCCAAGAAGGCCCTGGAGCTGTAAGGAACACCGCGCCCCATCCCATCACCACACCCAGGAGGAGGTGAGGCCCGTGCCCAAGCGTTCCCCGGCACTGACCCACGCGAGAAAAGAGGAGATCGTCAACGCCTGCGCCCAGCTGTACCAGTCCATGAGCTTCCGGGACATCACCCTCAAGGAGATCGGCGCGCGGACGTCCTTCACCCGGACCTCCATCTACAACTACTTCCACACCAAGGAGGAGATCTTTCTGGCCCTGCTCCAGCGGGAGTACGAGGCCTGGATCGCGGATCTGGACGCCCTGCGCCGGGCGCGGCCGGAGCTGACGGCGGAGGACTTCTCCGGCGCACTGGCCCGCACCCTGGAGGGGCGGCAGTGCATGCTCAAGCTCCTGGCCATGAACCTGTACGACCTGGAGGCCAACAGCCGGATGGAGAATTTGGTGGCCTTCAAACGGGTGTACGCCGCCTCCATGGAGGCGGTCACCCGCTGTCTGGCGGCCTTCTTCCCCGCCATGACCGGGGAGGAGCGGCAGGCCTTCCTGTACGCCTTCTACCCCTTTCTGTTCGGCATCTACCCCTATACGGAGGCCACAGACCGGCAGCGGGAGGCCATGGACCTGGCCCAGGTGCCCTACGTCCAGTACTCGGTCTATGAGCTCACCCGCGCCCTGGTGTCCAAGCTGCTCCAGGGCTTCGCCCATACCCACGGCGGGGAGCCGGACCTCCCCCGCATCCGCTAAACTGCCAGGACCTTTGCGCCGCACAGCGGCGCAAAGGTCCTGGCTGTGTCCGCCGGAAGCCCTTGCATGTTGTCCCCCGGTCCGCTACAATAGAGCTGAAAGCGCGCCCGGTGTGCGGCGCGCCGCACGGCCGGCTCAGAGGCGGCCGCTGCTTTACGACACAGGAGGAGCGTGTACCATGAGCAAAATTTATGAGATCTTCGGCACAGACGCCCACACCATGACCTACGCCCTGATGGAGCGGGCCCAGATCGCCGCCGCCATCCCCTCCGGCGCGGACGTGGCCCTCAAGCCCAATCTGGTGGTATCCGCCCCCCCGGAGACCGGCGCCACCACCCACGACGGCGTCCTGTCCGGCGCCATCGAGTACCTGCGGGACCACGGGGTGAAGGACATCAGCATCATCGAGGGCTCCTGGGTGGGCGCCCGCACCAACCAGTCCTTCCACGCCGCCCGGTACGACGCGGTGAGCAAAAAATACGGCGTCCCCCTCTACGACCTGAAGGGGGACCGCACCCGGACGGTGAAGACCGCCCTGCGGCCCATGGAGATCTGCTGCCGGGCCCTGGATGCGGGCTACCTCATCAACCTGCCGGTGCTCAAAGGCCACTGTCAGACCGCCATGACCTGCTCCCTGAAGAACTGCAAGGGCTGTCTGCCCGACAAGGAGAAGCGGCGCTTCCACGCCGAGGGGCTCATGGAGCCCATTGCCGCCCTGGCTGCCGCCCTGTGCCCTGACCTGACCATCGTGGACAGCATCTGCGGCGACCTGAACTTCGAGGAGGGGGGCAACCCGGTGCCCACCGGCCGGATGATGCTGGGGACGGACATGGTGCAGCTGGATACCTACGGCTGCCGCCTGATGGGCCTGGACCCAGAGTATGTGCCCTACATCGGCCTGGCCGAGCGCTGGGGCGCCGGAAGCTCCGCCCTGGAGCCGGGAGACCTGATCCGCCTCAACGAGCCCAGCGACGCCGCCGGCTACCCCAAGCCCTCCGGCCTGGTGGCCAACCTCACCCGGAATGTCCAGGCCAACAACGCCTGCTCCGCCTGCTACGCCAGCCTGGTGCGCGCCCTCTACCACAGCAGGAGCCGGGAGGCCATCGCCATCGGCCAGGGCTGGAAGGGGGTCCCCTTTGACGGCCTGGGGGTGGGCAGCTGCTGCAACTGCGCCCAGCGACAGGTCAAGGGCTGTCCCCCCTCCGCAGAGGACATTCTCCAGGCGCTGCAGTGACGGCGGGCAGCGTCGGCGGCGCTTTTGCGCCGTACGAGCGTTTTGCCGCAGGCAAAACCTCGGCACAGGGGCGGCTCTGCCGCCCCGAGCATTTCAATCACCGAAGGGTGAAGCCGCCCTCCGGGCGGCTTCACCCAAAAAGGAAGGCACGTGCCTTCCT
>CASEKM010000009.1 GCA_949288405.1 uncultured bacterium
CTGGCTGATCGCCGGACAGCCCGCCCTGGGCTTCACGGTCAACTTCGGGGATGGAACGCTGCTGGTATCCCAGGTGGAGCGCGGCAGCAACGCCTACGCGGCCGGCCTGCGGGAGGGGGACCGGGTGACCGGGCTGAACGGCACGGCAGTCTCCTCCATCCAGGCCCTCAAAGATGCCAAGGCCGGGCTCCTCCCAGGGGAGTCTGTCTCCCTGCAGATCCTCCGGGACGGCAAAACGCGCTCCATCACGTTTACCGTGCAGCAGGAATCTGATTTTCCTGATCGAGTGCGCTGAACTGTGCGCGCCCATGGGTAGACCACTCCGGTCTACCAGATGTCTACCAGGTCTACCGCCGGGAACCGTTGCCGCTCAACGGTTCCCGGCTTTTTGCGTTTCGTCGTTTTGACGGGCGGTCTACCAGCGGTCTACCAGACTCATTTTTTCGGGAGGAAACCTCGGGTTTCTCCCTCTTTTTTTATCTTTTTGCAACGTCTGGAGGGGTGCAAGGGGCGTTATGCTTTCCTGATTTGTCCTCGTTCCCTTAGAATTGACAGATAAGGTAAAAATTAGGGCAACAAGAGCTCCCCATGCCGCCTGGGTCTCACCGCGGCCATGATTTCCGGCCTGATGGTGATGGGCTCCAGCGCCGCGAGCTACGCGGACGTGGCGGACACTGATAATGTGGAAGCTATTGAGGTTCTCCAGGCCGTCGGCATCATGGTCGGCGACGAGAACGGAGACTTCAACCCCGATCAGAACGTCACCCGCAACGAGATGGCCGTTGTTATGTCCAACCTGATGGAGTACAACGTGGCCAGCTATGCCAACACCTCTCCCTTCATCGATGTGCCCAGCTGGGCTGAGCCCTATGTGGCTGCCTGCTGGACCAACGGCATCACTGCCGGCACCAGCGCTACCACCTACGGCGGCAGCGACAACGTGACCACTTCCCAGGCGGCCCTGATGCTGATGAAGGCTCTGGGCTACTTCCAGTACAGCCAGGACTTCGGCCAGGATTGGCAGCTGGCTACCGCCACCAAGGGCAACGACATCGACCTGTTCAACGGCGTCGACTCCGGTCTGCGGGATCCTATGACCCGTAACGACCTGGCCCAGCTGGTGCTGAACACCCTGGAGTCCGGCACTGTGTCCGCCTCCACCAGCGGTTCCATCACTGTGGGCGGCGTGACCATCGCCACCGACGTGCAGTACAACTACGTGACCAGCAACGCCGGTTATGCTAAGTCCATCAGCGGCGCTCTGTCCACCGACGCCAACTCCGACGCCGGCCGGCCCATCGTGGAGCTGGGCGAGGACCTGTACCAGGGCGACCTGGCCAAGGCCAAGGATCACGACGCCTTCGGCCGTCCCGCCGCTATCTGGGCCTACAAGGACAACGAGATCGGCACCTATGTGGACGACCGTACCCAGACCTGGACCACTAAGGTCACCGAGCGCGACCTGTATCGTTCCGCTGGTACCGCCGCTGTGAACGACTACACCTGGACCTACTGGATCGACGGTGAGGCTCACGCCATGGACGGCTCCAAGCTGGATCGGAACGACACCGACCGCTGGCAGACCACCGGCAACGGCGTTCTGACCGAGATGTTCGTGGACACCGTGGCCGAGACCGTGGACGTGACCGTGATCCACAGCTATGTGGCCGAGGTCAGCCGCGTGGAGTCCAACGACGATGACAATGACTACACCGTCACTGTCAACCTGAAGACCCGTCCCGACGGCGTGGCTGTGAACCGTGAGTTCAGCACCGAGGACGAGTTCGCCCGCGGCGATATCGTCGTGGTGAACATCGCCGACGGCGACATCGAGGCCATGACTCTGGCCGAGACCGTCGAGGGTACCGTTTCCGCCGTGAAGGCCAACGACTACCTGCGCATCGACGGTACCACCTACAACTACAACTATGCCTACACCACCGACACTGTTCTGAATGGCTACACCTCTGACAACAAGGGCCTGTATGACCTGGAGAACAACACCCCCGCCAACCCCGGCGCCGGTGACGAGGTCGTCCTGTACCTGGACGCCAACGGCTGCCTGGTGGCTGTGGCTGAGGCCGGTGAGGTCGCCGAGGACTACATCCTGGTGAAGGGCATCCACCAGGCTTACGGCGACAACTCCGCCAAGATCGTGAAGTACGACGGCACTGAGGAGACCATTGACATCGACGAGGTCGACGGCAATGACGATCCCGCTACCGTTAATGGCAACTATACTGCCAAGGAGCAGCTGGGCCTGGGCGTGTACAAGTACAGCCGCAGCGGCAACGCTTACGACCTGAGTTCTTCCAAGGCTGACGATCCTGAGTTCCGGACCGTTCGGATGTACGAGGTGAAGATCGAGAACGGCCGCTCCCGCATGGTGGAGGAAGATACCGCTCACGATAACGATACCTACTATGTGGACAGCAACACCGTGTTCGTGGACGCCTGGAACAACACCTCCTACATCGGCTACAACAACGTGCCCACCATGAGCGACGTTGAGGGCTGGGTCGTGTACGACGAGGACAACTCTGTGGCCGACGTGGTGTTCATCACCAACGACGTGGCCTATGAGCTGGACAACGACAACTTCTTCCTGGTGACCAGCACCAATGGCGAGGAGGAGTACAACGAGAAGGGCAACACCTGGAACTACACCGGCTACATCAACGGCGAGGAGACCACCCTCACCTTTGCCGATGAGCAGAATCTGACCGTTGGCGTGTACAAGATTCTCAAGACCGACAGCGACGGCAATGTGACCGACATTGATCGGATCGTTGACAAGGGTGAGATCCTGAACAACTACGGCGTTAACTCTGACGCCTATGCCACCTATGCCAAGGGCCAGAGCCTGACTGTGGCCAAGGCTAATAACAGCGATAAGAGCTACGACTCCTCCAAGGGTGAGGTTGCTCACGAGCGCTTCACCTATCTGAGCGACGAGTCCCTGGTGGTCGTTGTCAACCTGAACGACGAGAACGACGATGTGGATACCGTTGCCATCGGCGATCTGGGCGACATCAACGTGGTGGACGCCAACAACCCGCAGGATGCTGAGACCAGCGCTGTCTACATCCTGAATGTGGATGACAACGACGAGGCCGCTCCTGTGGCCAAGCTGATCCTGGTGGTCAACCCCGATCCCACCGGCGAGGACGCTGACGGCGATAAGAATGCCGGTAACTTCAAGTACAACGTCACTGTGGCCAACAACGGCACCGCCCGTGTCAACGTGACCAACTTCCAGTGGCCTGCTAACGCCCAGAATTCCAAGGCTACCATCAACTTTGAGCTGGTGGATGAGGACGGCAACTATGTAGACGATGGACAGGTTGAGCTGACCTATCCTAAGACCAGCGGTAGCGCGACCATTACTGGTACCGGCTATGGCCGCGGCGACAGCCTGGACATTGAGGCGATCGACATCGACTATACGTCTGCTGCGGTTACCTCCATCGCGGTTAAGACCACCCCTGATAAGATGACCTACAGCGCCGCTGATAATGAGTTTGATGCCACTGGTCTGGTCATCACTGCCACCTATGATAACGGGAATAAGGCGGATATTGCTTATACCAACGATAATAAGGCCGACTTTTCCTTTGATCCGACCACGATTGCCTACAACACCAGCGAGGTTGAAATCACCTATGGTGGTAAGACCTGTGATCTGACGGGCTTCGCATGGGATAAGGCTATTGCAAGTATTGCAGTTAAGCAGGATCCGACCAAGACGACCTACAGCAATGAGGAGTCCTTTGAGGCTGCTGGTCTGATTATTACCGTGACCTATGATGACACTACCACTGAGGACATTACCTATAGCGACGACACTGCCGAGGATTTCTCCTTCAGTGCCGGTACGGTTTACACTGGTATGTCTAAGGTTACTGTCACCTATGGTGAAAAGACTTGCGACGTGACTATCACCGTATCCTAAGAATTTGATTTTGATTCTCTGTAATCAATCATCCATTTTCTAAACAAGACCCGCCCATCTTGGGCGGGTCTTGCCTATTTTTTCGGATACCGTGCCGTCCAGCAGGAAAACACTCTGGCTCAAAAATTATGCCATTTTCAGGAAAAGGCAATGTAATAGTAGGTAACACCCATCTCATTGCTCAGGATTCGGTCTCCAGTACCGGCGGATTCGTAGGCCACGGAAAACCCATTGGAAACGACCTGTAAAACGAGTTTTGACGCGCTTTTCGACTGAACCGGATGGCCTGTGTAAGCCAGACCGCCATAGTGGGAGCTGGAGTATTCCAGCCCGTCATAGGTCGCACCAAAACTGGTAAAAACCAGCACCGCCTTGGGGGTGAAACCGAGAGAGATGGTACGGGACGACGCATCGTCTCCGGTATAGGTCCCGAAGGTGAGCTTGGTCAGGTCAGCCTGGATCTGCTGGACGGTGGTGTTCAGGGTGTTTAATGCGCTCTGGCTGGCCTTCTGGGCCACGGTGTTGGAGAGACTGGTCAGGGCGCTCTGGTCCGCCTTGCCGCTGTCCAGGGCGGCCAGAGCCGCGTCCAGCTTGGCGTTGTCGGCGTTGAAGTCGGTGCGCTGGACCTGGTCGGTGGGTTCCCACTGACAGAGGGCATAGTTTTCGGTGTAATTGGATGCCATAACAAAAATTCCTCCTTGTATGAATGGGCCCGGCGGGCCCCCGGACGGGGCGCGGCGCGGGTCTGTTCATATTAGGAGGAAATCAATATTTTGTTGCATGTTATGATACATTTATTGGAAATTATGGCCGTGGTGCGGGTATTGAGGCGGGGGGAGGAAAACGGGCGGGGTCTGGCCCGCCGTTTTTCGATTCTCCAGCGCTCCCCTCATCCGCCGCGCTTCGCGTGACACCTGTCCCGATCCCCTCTGTCTCGCTACGCTCGACATCTCCCCTGGATACGGGGAGTCGGCCCCCTGACAGGGGGAATCGGCCCCCTGACAGGGGGAATCGGCCCCTTGATAAGGGGAGTCGGCCCCCAGGGGGAGGCTTGGAGAGATGCGGTAGAAAAGCCCTAGATGAAGGGCATGAGGCCCACGGCGGGGCCCCGAAGAAAAACGTGTTTGAAACATAATGAAAAATTTGTTCTGAAAATCAGGGGGCGGTCCGGGGAATTTCTTCAAAAAGGCCAGAAAAAATTTTGAAAACCGGAGGCGTGCCCCCTGGAATTATTCTCCATGTGCAGATAAGATTTTTGTCGAATTTTGCACAAGGAGTGAATGGATATGACAAATGCCAGTCGGGACGCACTGCGGGAGACGATCCCGCCGGTGCTGAGACGTCTGCGCCGGGAAAAGCGGTATACCAAGGAGGTGATGGCCGCCAAGCTGAATATCTCGGCCAGGAGCTATTACGATTTGGAGAAAGGGCGGAGCCAGTGCAGCGCGCCGGTGCTGGTGCGGACCCTGAACCTGGTCGACGACCCGGGGGAGCAGTCGCGGCTGCTGTGGGCGCTCCAGAGATGGATGGACCTGTATGAGAGCACGGCACTGTGAGGACGGGCGGGAGGAGACCCTGCGCAGGGCGTGGGGGATGCTGCTGGCGCTGGGGGCGGCGCCCACCTACGCCGGGTTCCGGCAGGCGGCTGCGGCGGCCTGTGCGGCGGCCGGGCGGCCGGAGCTGCTGCTCTCCCTGTCCAAGTGGCTGTATCCCCTGGTGGCGGAGGAGCAGGGCACCACGGCGGCGGCGGTGGAGCGGAACATTCGGACGTTGATCGACCGGGTGTGGCGGCGCAGCCCGGAGCTGCTGCGGCAGGCGGGGTTTGCCGGGGAGCGGCGGCCCACCTGCGGGGAGTTTGTGGGGCTGCTGGCGGCGCGGCTGGCCGGGGCGGAGCGGGCGTAAAAAAGAAGGAGCGGCCCAGACGGCCGCCCCTCGATCAGCGGGAGCTCACTGTTCCTTCTCCACGTCCATCATCTCGCCCACCCGGCGGGCGTGACGGCCGCCCTCAAACTCTGTGTTCAAAAAGACGTCTACGATCCGCTCCGCCATATTGGGACCGATCATCCCGGCGCCCATGGACAGCATATTGGCGTCGTTGTGGCGGCGGGTGAGCTCAGCGGAGAGGGGATCGCTGCACAGGGCGCAGCGGATGCCGTGGACCTTGTTGGCGGTGATGGAGATGCCGATGCCGGTGGTGCAGATGACGATGCCCCGGTCACAGCGGCCGTCGGCCACCGCCTGGGCAGCCGCCTTGCCGAAAATGGGGTAGTCGCAGCTCTCCTCACTGTCGCAGCCGCAGTCCAGGACGTTGAGGCCCTTGGCGGTGAGATAGGCCTTGATATGCTCCTTGAGGCGGTAGCCGCCGTGGTCAGACGCAATGGAAATCATAGTTTACTCCTCCTCTGCCCTGTGTCAGCGGGCACGATTCTATAGCCCTATTGTAGTGCATTCCGCCAAAATTTGCAAGGGGGACCGGGGGTTTCCCCAGGGCCGGAAGGGCAAAACCGCCCGCCGCATGCTGCGGCGGGCGGTTTGAGGCAATGAGATCACTTGCGGGTGGGCACGTGCCAGATGTCGCCGGCATAGTCCCGGATGGACCGGTCGGCGGCAAAGATGCCGGAACGGGCGATGTTGATGAGGGACATCTGGTTCCAGCGCTTGCGGTCGGCGTAGGTCTCCAGCGCCCGGCCGTGGGCCTGACAGTAGCTGTCAAAGTCGGCCAGGAGCAGGTACTCGTCGGCGGGGCTGCCGCCGGCGCCCACCAGGAGCCGGTCGGCAATGTCGTTGTAGTCCACACCGTCGCCGAAGCCGGCGCGGATCTGATCCAGCACCCGCTTGATGGCCGGGTTGCTGTTGTAGTAGTTGGAGGGGATATAGCCCTGGTTCTTCAGCTGGACCACCTGGTCGGCGGTGAGGCCGAAGAGGAAGATGTTCTCATCCCCCAGCTGCTGGTGCATCTCCACATTGGCGCCGTCCAGGGTGCCGATGGTGAGGGCGCCGTTCATCATAAACTTCATGTTGCCGGTGCCGCTGGCCTCCTTGCCGGCGGTGGAGATCTGCTCGCTGAGCTCAGAGGCGGGCATGAGCTTCTCCGCCAGGGAGACCCGGTAGTTCTCCAGGAAGACCACCTGGAGCTTATCCTTACAGATGGGGTCGGCGTTGATCTGGGCGGACAGGGAGTTGATGAGCTGGATGATCTTCTTGGCCACATGGTAGCCGGGGGCCGCCTTGGCGCCGAAGAGGAAGGTCTGGGGGGTGAAGTCCATGTTGGGGTTATCCCGCAGCTGGTTGTACAGGTGGATGATGTGCAAGACGTTGAGCAGCTGGCGCTTGTACTCGTGGAGACGCTTTACCTGCACGTCGAAGATGGCGTCGGTGTTCAGCACGATGCCGGACTCCCGGGCCACATAGGCGGCGAAGCGGCGCTTGTTCTCCTTCTTGATGGCCTCCAGCTGGGCGAGGACGCTCTTGTCGTCCTTGTACTTCTCCAGGCCCCGGATGGCCTCCGGGTGGAGCAGGTAGTCGTCCCCACCGGTGCACTCCTTCACCAGGGCGTCCAGCTTGGGGTTGATCTGGGACAGCCAGCGGCGGTGATCCACACCGTTGGTGACGTTCTTGAACTGCTCCGGACGCATGGTGTAGGCGTCGTGGAACACATCCTGCTTCAGAATCTCCGAGTGGAGGGCAGACACGCCGTTCACCGCGTAGCAGGCGCACACGCACAGGTTGGCCATGCGCACCTCGCCGTTCCAGATAATGGCCATCTTGGAGACCTTGTTCATATCGCCGTTGAAGTGCTGCTCCAGGGTGCGCTGATAGCGGGCGGCGATCTCCTTCAGGATCTGCCAGATGCGGGGCAGCAGGGTCTCGATGAGCCCCTGGGGCCAGCGCTCCAGGGCCTCGGCCAGGACAGTGTGGTTGGTGTAGGCCACCGTGTGGGTGACGATGTTCCAGGCGTCGTTCCAGGTGTAGCCCTCCACATCCAGGAGGATGCGCATGAGCTCGGGGATGACCAGGGTGGGGTGGGTGTCGTTGATCTGAATGACGTGCTTCTCGTGGAAGTTCCGCAGGGTGCCGTACTGGGCCCGGTGCTTGCGCACGATGGACTGGATGGTGGCGGAGACGAAGAAGTACTGCTGCTTCAGGCGCAGGGACTTGCCCTCGTAGTGGTTGTCGTCGGGGTAGAGCACCTTGGCGATGACCTCGGCCATGGCCTGCTGCTCGATGGCCTTCAGATACTCGCCCTTGGAGTAGTAGCTCATGTCCACGGGGACGGGGCTCTTGGCGTCCCACAGGCGCAGGGTGTTGGTGTGGCGGGTCTTATAGCCGGCGATCTCCATGTCCCGGGGGATGGCCAGGACGGTGGTGTAGCCCACCTGCTCCGGGTGGTTGACGCCCCGGTCGTCCCAGTGGTCCACCACCTTGCCGCCGAAGCGGACCTCCTCGGTCTCGTCCAGCTTGGGGATCAGCCAGGCGTCGCCCAGGCCCAGCCAGTTGTCCGCCTGCTCCACCTGCTTGCCGTCCACGATCTTCTGCTTGAAGATGCCCAGCTCGTAGCAGATGGTGTAGCCGGTGGCGGGGATCTCCAGGGTGGTCATGGAGTCCAGATAGCAGGCCGCCAGGCGGCCCAGGCCGCCGTTGCCCAGGCCGGCGTCGGGCTCGTGCTCGAACAGATCGGAGGCGGAGAAGCCCAGCCCCTCCAGCGCCTCCTTCAGCGTGTCCAGCAGGCCCAGGTTATAGGCGTTCTTCTCCAGAGAGCGGCCCATCAGAAATTCCAGGGAAAGGTAGTGGACCTGGCGCTCCTGACCCTCCCAGACCTGGTTGCTGGTCTCCATCTGGTGGCTGGACATGATGTCCCGCAGCACCAGAGCGCAGGCTTTGAACATATGGTTGGGGGTGGCGTCATCCACGTCGCGCCCGAAGTTGCGGCGCAGCTTGCCCACGATCATCTCGGTAAGCTGTGCCTTGGTATATTCAGCCATTCGGAATGCCTCCCGTTTTTAAAATCGATCATAAAATATCGTACTGGAAATATTTTTCCCCATACGTTGGTATTGTATCAGATTTTCCAGAGAGCGTCAATGTACAGAAGGGTGCAAAAGCGCGCTGGATTTTTCCAGTTCCATGCCGTTTTGACAGACATTGCAAAGGGAGAAGCCCCCTCCATGGCCGATGGAGAGGGCTTCTGTTCAAATCTTGTACAGGTTCAGCCGGAGATGCGCTGATAGATGTCCAGGTACTCCTGGGCGGAGTGGTCCCAGCTGAAGTCGGCGGTCATGCCCTCCTTCTGCAGGCCGCGCCAGGCCTCCTTGTTGTCGTAGTAGAGGCCCACCGCCTCCCGGATGACCCAGAGCATGTCCCCGGCGTTGATGTCGGAGAAGGTGAAGCCCCGGCCGGTGCCCTCGAACTTGTTGTAGGGCAGGACGGTGTCCTTCAGACCGCCGGTCTCCCGGACGATGGGGACGGTGCCGAAGCGCATGGCGATCATCTGGCTCAGGCCGCAGGGCTCGCTGATGGAGGGCATGAGGAAGATGTCCGCGCCGGCGTAGATCATGTCGGACAGAGGAGCGGAGTAGGTGATCTGTGCAGCGAAGCGGCCGGGGTACTCCCGCTGGGCGTTGCGGAAGGCCTCCTCATACTGCCAGTCGCCGGTGCCCAGCACCACCATCTGCACGTTCATCTCCATGATCTGGTGGAGCACGTCGGTGACCAGGGAGAAGCCCTTGTGGCCCACCAGGCGGGAGACACAGGCGATGATGGGGGCGGACTCGTCCTCCCGCAGGCCCACCGCCTTCTGCAGGGCCAGCTTGCAGGCGGTCTTGCCCTTGGCGGGGTTCTTGGCGGTGAAGTTGGCCGCCAGGCCGGGCTTCTTGGCCGGATCGTAGAGGGCCATGTCGATGCCGTTGAGGATGCCCTGGATCTTGCCGCTCTGCTGGTTGATGACCGCGTCCATGCCGTGGGCATAGAAGGGCATGCGCAGCTCCTGGGCGTAGGTGGGGGAGACGGTGGTGACGAAGGTGGAGGCCATGATGGCGCCCTTCATCAGGTTCACGTCCCCGTGGAAGGCCAGCATCCCCTCGTTGAAGTAGTTGCGGCCCAGGCCGATGACGTCCTCCAGCACCTGGTCGCCGTAGCGGCCCTGGTACTCGATGTTGTGGATGGTGAAGACGCTCTTGGCGTTGCACAACTGATGGATGCGGTACTTGTCCTCCAGCAGGTAGACGGGGACCAGGGCGGTCTGCCAGTCGTTGCAGTGGATGATGTCCGGGTACCAGTCCAGCTGGCCCGGGGTCTCGATGATGGCCCGGGAGAAGTAGGCGAAGCGCTCGCAGTCGTCAAAGTGGCCGTACATCTGCCAGCGCTTGAAGTAGTACTCGTTGTCCACGAACCAGTAGGTGACCCCGTCCCGCTCCAGCTGGAAGATGCCGCAGTACACCTGCCGCCAGGAGAGGGTGACGTTGAAGTACTTCAGGAAGGTCATCTGGCTGCGCCACTCGCCGCTGATCCCCTCGTACAGGGGGAGGATCACTTTGACCTCGTGGCCGGCCTGGGCCAGCGCCTTGGGCAGAGAGCCGGCCACATCGGCCAGTCCGCCGGTCTTGATAAAGGGCACCGCCTCAGAGGCGGCAAACAAGATTTTCATGGTAGATCCCCTTTCCATGTTTGATCCAGATAGCACTCCGCCGGGGAGCCGGGCATGCACTGCGCCGCCTCCCCGGCGGAACCTGATTTGATTCCCCCACGGGGGTGTTTGTTATACCACAGAGCCCTTGGCGATGGCCAGAGGGTAGGTGAGATGGCCCATGAGCATGCGGTCCTGATTGACGGTGACGTCCTTGTCCGTGATCACATAGGACAGGGAGGCGCCGCTCTTCACCACGGTGCCCTGCATCAGCACGCAGTTGGACACCTTGGCCCCCTTCTCAATGATCACATGCCGGGAGATGATGGAGTTCTCCACCTCCCCCTCGATCAGGCAGCCGTCGGCCACCAGGGAGTGGATGGACTTGACATCGGGGCCGTAGTAGGTGGAGGGGCTGGAGCGGTCCTTGGTGCGGATGGGCCGGTCGGGGTTGAACAGGTCGTCCCGCACCGCCGGGTCCAGCAGGTCCATGGAGCGCTCGAAGTAGCCGCTCACCGACTGGAAGCGGGCCACATAGCCCTGATGCACATAGGACATGAGCTTCAGAGTCTTCAGGCGGGGCTGAAGCACGCCGCGGGTGAAATTGAAGATGTCGTGGGCGGCGCAGTAGTCCACCATGTCCAGCAGCAGCTTCTTGGACAGGACATAGACCTCCAGGCTCTCCAGGGTCTTGTCCGCCGCCACCGGGTGGACGGACAGGTCGGTGACCCGGCCCTCCTCGTCCACCTCCACATACTCGGAGAAGCGGGGGGCGCCCCGCAGGGTGGGGGTACACACCATGGTCACGTCGGCGCCGGTGTCGATGTGCTGCTGAAGCACCTCAGCCACCGGCAGGTTCACCGCCATGTCGCCCCAGGCCAGGATCACATACTCCTGGCGGATGTTCTCCAGGTAGTCGGCCACGCCGGCCAGGGCGTCCATGCTGCCCCGGTACTCGCCGCCCCGCTCCGCATAGCCGAAGGGGGGCAGGATGCGCAGGCCGCCGTGGCGGCGGGACAGCTCCCAGTCCTTACCGGAGCCCAGGTGGTCCAGCAGGGACTGATAGCTCTGATGTACGATGACGCCCACGTCGGTGATGCCGGCGTTGACGTAGTTGGAGAGCATGAAGTCTACCAGGCGGTAGCGGCCGCCGAAGGGCAGGGAGCAGGTGTTCCGGGGACGGGTCAGCTCCCCCAGGTTGGCGTCGGACCGGTACGCAAAAATGATGCCGTGCAGGTCGTTCATGCCTGCTCACCTCCTTTCACATCTTCCCGGATCATGGCGTGGGGCTTTACCGTTGCCTTGTCTCCGATGGTGACGCCGCCGCCCACCACCGCGATGCCCCAGTCCGGGTCCTCGCTGGGCGGCGTGCCCACGGTGGCCTCCTCGCCGATGACGGCGTTCTCTGCCACGATGGCGTAGGACACCACGGCACCCTTCTTGACCACGGCGCCGGGCATGAGGATGGAGTACTGAATGTCAGCGCCCTCCTCCACGGTCACCGAGTGGAACAGCACCGAGTTCTCCACCGAGCCGTCCACCTGGCAGCCGCCGGTGACCAGAGAGTGGGAGATCTGGGCGTTGGGGCCGGTGACATGGGGGGGCTTGATGGGAGAGCGGGCGTAGATGGGCCAGTTGGGATCATACAGGTCGATGCCGCTGTGGGGGGCCAGCATATCCATGTTGGCGTCCCACAGGGAGTCGATGGTGCCCACGTCCTTCCAGTAGCCGTCAAAGCGGTAGGTCATCAGCTTCTCGCCGGCAGCGAGCATGTTGGGGATGATGTTCTTGCCGAAGTCGTTGGAGGAGTTGGGGTCGGCCTCGTCGTCGATGAGGTACTGGCGCAGCTTGGACCAGGTGAACACATAGATGCCCATGGAGGCCAGGGTGCTCTTGGGGTGCTTGGGCTTCTCCTCAAACTCGTAGACCTGACCGTCGGGGTTGGCGTTCATGATGCCGAAGCGGGTGGCCTCCTCCAGGGTCACCTCCAGCACGGAGATGGTGCAGGCGGCCTCGGTCTTCTTGTGCTGGGCCACCATGTCGGAGTAGTCCATCTTATAGATGTGGTCGCCGGAGAGGATGACCACGTAGTCCGGGTCATACAGGTCCAGGAACCCGATGTTCTGGTAGATGGCGTTGGCGGTGCCCTTGTACCAGGTGCCCTGGTCCCCCTCCCGCATGTAGGGGGGGAGGATATGCACGCCGCCGTCCGACCGGTCCAGATCCCAGGGCTGGCCGGAGCCGATATAGCTGTTCAGCTCCAGGGGGCGGTACTGAGTGAGCACGCCCACGGTGTCGATGCCGGAGTTGACGCAGTTGGACAGGGGAAAGTCAATGATGCGGTACTTCCCGCCGAAGGGGACGGCGGGCTTGGCCACCTGGCTGGTGAGGGCGTACAGGCGACTGCCCTGTCCGCCCGCCAACAGCATGGCCACAACTTCTTTTTTCATATGTCGTTCACCTCTGTTGTAGTGTAAACTCCCCAACCGGGAGGACTACGCCGGGTCAAGTTTCCGTTTTGCTGGATTTGGGGGCGGGCCGGGCCGCGGCCTTGGACTTCCGGGCCGCCGTCTTGGCGGCGGCGGATCTTCCGCCCTCCCCCGTCTTTTTGGACTTGGAGGCGGTCTTCTTCTCGGCCGTCTCCTTGCTGGCGTCCTTCTTCTTCCGCACCGGGCTGCGGCGGGTGCAGCGGTAGACCACTGCGGACATGGGGGGCAGATCGATGGACAGGGCCTGCTCCTGGTCGTGGCAGGGGGTGTTCACCGTCTTCAGCGGGCCGGTGTCGCCCAGGCCGCCGCCGCCGAACTCCACTGCGTCGGTGTTGAAGATGGGGGTCCAGGTGCCCGCGAAGGGGGCGCCCACATAGTAGCCCTTCCGGTGGATGGGGGAGAAGTTGCACACCACGATGAGGGGCTTGCCCTCCCGGTCCCAGCGGAGGAAGGCGATGGTGTCCGCCTTGTTGTCGTCGGCGCACAGCCACTGGAAGCCCTGCCAGGAGTCGTCCTGCTCCCACAGGGGGGACTCCGCCAGGTAGAGGGCGTTGGCCGCCTTGAAGAAGGCGTGGAGCTGGCGGTGGGGCTCGTACTGGAGCAGGTGCCAGTCCAGGGAGTACTCATAGTGCCACTCGTTCCACTGGCCGATCTCAGCCCCCATGAAGGAGAGCTTCTTGCCGGGGTGGGTGAGCATATAGGTGTAGAAGGCCCGGACACCGGCGAACTTCTCCTGATTGTCCCCGGGCATCTTGCCCAGGAAGGAGCCCTTCATGTGGACCACCTCGTCGTGGGAGAGGGGCAGGATATAGTTCTCCGAGAAGGCGTACATGAGGGAGAAGGTGATGTCCCGGTGGTTGAACTGCCGGAAGTAGGGGTCCAGCTTGATGTAGTGGCAGATGTCGTTCATCCAGCCCATGTTCCACTTGAAGTTGAAGCCCAGGCCGCCCTCGTCCACCGGGTAGGTCACCTTGGGCCAGGCGGTGGACTCCTCGGCGATCATCAGCACGTCCGGGTGGGCCCCGAAGATGGTGGTGTTCAGCTTCTGGAAGAACTCGATGGCCTCCAGGTTCTCCTTGCCGCCGTGGATGTTGGGCATCCAGGCCCCGTCCTGACGGCCGTAGTCCAGGTACAGCATGGAGGACACCGCGTCCACCCGCAGGCCGTCGGCGTGGTACTCCTCCAGCCAGAACATGGCGTTGGAGAACAGGAAGGAGCGCACCTCGCTGCGGCCCAGGTCGAAGACCTGAGTGCCCCAGTCCGGGTGCTCCCCCTTGCGGGGGTCGGCGTACTCGTAGGTGGGGCCGCCGTCAAAGTGGTACAGGCCGAAGGCGTCCCGGGGGAAGTGGGCGGGGACCCAGTCCAGGATGACGCCGATGCCGGCCTGATGGAGCTGGTCGATGAGGTACTTTAAATCATCGGGGGTGCCGAAGCGGCTGGTGGCCGCGAAGTAGCCGGTGACCTGATAGCCCCAGGAGGCGTCCAGGGGGTGCTCCATCACCGGGAGCAGCTCCACATGGGTGTAGCCCAGTTCCTTTACATAGGGGACCAGGTAGTGGGCGGTGTCCCGGTAGGAGAGGAACTCCCCCTCGCCGGTACGCCGCCAGGAGCCCAGATGGCACTCATAAATATTCATGGGCCGGCGGTAGGGGGGATTTTTGGAGCGGTATTCCAGCCAGCTCTTGTCCCCCCAGGGGTAGTCCTCCAGCTCGTAGATCTTGGAGGCGTTGCCCGGGCGGGTCTCCGCGTGGAAGGCGTAGGGGTCCGCCTTGGCCACCACCTTGCCGTCTGGGGCGTGAATGGCGTATTTGTATGTATCGTAGCGCTTCAGGCCGGGAATAAAGCCCGTCCAGATGCCGCCCTCCTGTTTCTCCAGAGGAGCGGCGTTTTCATCCCATCCGTTAAAGTCACCAAAGACGCAGACCTGCTTGGCGTTGGGAGCCCAGACCCGGAAGGTGTAGCCGCTCTGGCCGTCCACCTCGTCCGCGTGGGAGCCGAAGCACCGCCAGGCGTGGCAGCTGCGCCCCTCTGAAAAGGCCTCTAACTCCAAAAACAGGTCATAATCGGATAGTTTTCCATGATAATTGACCAATGAGATCACCTCATTCCTATCAGCTTGGCCGATTTTTCGCATAATAGTGACAAGCGCGATAAACCGGCACCCCCGATATTTATATAAATTATACAACACGCGCCCCATACCGTCAAGTCAAAAGGAAGTGAAATGGAATTTTATA
>CASEKM010000010.1 GCA_949288405.1 uncultured bacterium
ACGGCGTCAGGTCCGCCTGCCGCCGCAGCAGGGACAGGGGGGGCGCCGCCTGGGGCAGCTTCAGGTGAAAGCGCATCTGAGGGGTGCGCACCTGGTCCAGGGGGGCTCCCAGCTCGTCCCGCAGCTCCCCCACCTGGAAGGAGACGGGGCGCACGCCGGGGCCCACCAGCTCCAGGGTGTCCCCGGTGGAAAACTTGTTGTTCAGGGACAGCAGGGCGTTTCCGTCTGGATCGCACTCCAGCACCTTGGCCACGATCTGCCAGTCCCGGATATACCGGGAGTCCTGGGTAAACTGCCCCGGCTGGCCGTAGTAGAAGCCGGTGGAGTAGTGCCGGTGGCTGATGTGCTCCACCTCGTCCCGCCACACCGGGTCCAGGGGCTGTCCCGCCGCCGCCGCGTCGATGGCGTGGCGGTAGGCCCCGGTGACGATGGCGGCGTAGTAGGCCGACTTGGCCCGGCCCTCCAGCTTGAGGGAGTTCAGGCCCGCCTCCATCAGCTCCCCCACGTGGTCGATCATGCACATGTCCCGGGAGTTGAGGATGTAAGTTTCCCCATTTTCCTCATAAATGGGGAAATACTCCCCGGGGCGCTTCTCCTCCACCAGGGCGTACTGGTACCGGCAGGGCTGGGCGCAGGCCCCCCGGTTGGAGTCCCGGCCGGTCATGTAGTTGGACAGCAGGCACCGGCCCGAGTAGCTGACGCACATGGCCCCGTGGGCAAAGGCCTCCAGCTCCAGCTCCGGGGGCGTCTTGGCCCGGATCTCCCGGATCTCGTCCAGGCTGAGCTCCCGGGCCAAAATGACCCGCTTGGCCCCCATGTCGTACCAGGTGCGGGCGGAGACATAGTTGACCACGCTGGCCTGGGTGGAGATGTGCCGCTCCACATGGGGGGCGTACTTCCCCGCCAGGGCGAACACCCCCACGTCGGCCAGGATCACCGCGTCCACCCCCAGGCTGTCCAAATACTCCAGCCACTCCGGCAGGCGGGCCGCCTCCTCGTTTCTCGGCATGGTGTTGCAGGTGACGTGGACCCGCACCCCCTTGCTGTGGCACAGGGCCACGGCGGTCTTTAATTCCTCCGGGGAGAAGTTGCCGGCGAAGGAGCGCATGCCGAACATGGTCCCCGCCAGATACACCGCGTCCGCCCCGTAGGCCAGGGCCATCTGGAGCCGCTCCATGTCCCCGGCCGGGGCGAGCAGCTCGATCTTTTTCTGATTCAAATGACAGGTCCTCCTATACAGGGGCGCGTCCGTTCTGCGCCCGAAACTGAACATGGGGAAAACAGCGGGGCGGACCCACAAGTCCGCCCCACTGTCAGGCGATCAAAGGCTTACGAATTGCCGTACCGCTCCTGAGAGGCCATGAAGTTCAGCATCTCGTTGTAGGTGCGGAAGAAGTGGTGGGTGTTGTCGTCCCCCAGGGCATAGTAGTAGTAGGACGTATCTGCAGGGTCCATGGCCGCCTGGATGGACTCCAGGCCGGGGTTGGCGATGGGGCCGGCGGGCAGGCCCTGGTACAGATAGGTGTTGTAGGGGGAGTCGATGGACCGGTCCGCGTCGGTGGGCACCTTGCCGCCGTTGATATAGGCCAGGGTGGCGTCGATCTGCAGGTAGCCGTTGGTGCCTGCGGAGGAGTTGGGGTTGTTGAGGCGGTTGTAGATGACCGAGGCGATGTCGGCCCGGTCGCTGCCGTCGGTCTCCTTCTCGATCATGGAGGCCACAATGACGATCTCGTGGATGGACCGGCCGCTGTCCCAGATCTCCTGGCGCATCTCGTCCTTCAGCTGGGCGTCAAACTGCACCAGCATCTTGTTGATGACGTAGAGGGGCCGCTCCGGAGTGGTGAACTCATAGGTGTCCGGGTACAGGTAGCCCTCCAGCCGGTGGTAGTCCCCCAGGGGGAGGTCCTGAAGGAAGGAGAAGGCGTAGTCGTGGTTGGCGGCCATATCCTGAAGCTCCTCCACGCTGGCCACCCCCCGCTCCTCCAGCAGGGCGAAGATCTGATCCAGGGTGTAGCCCTCCGGGATGGTCACCCGGATGGTGGCCTTGGTGGCCGAGTTGGCGCTCATGCCGTTGAGCAGGGCCCGGTAGTCCATATCCGTGTTCAGGGTAAAGGTGCCCGCCACCACGTCGTCCTTACCCCCGGTGAAGGTGGCAAAGAGGTTGAACAGGGCCTTGTACTCAATCAGGCCGTTCTCCTTGAGCATGTCCGTCACATCGCTGAAGCTGTCGTCCTTGCTGATAGTGACGGTGACGGTATTGGGCTCCTTGTTCAGGGCCAGCACGTCGTTGGCCGCGATCCAGCCCACACAGGCCAGCAGGGCGGAGATCCCGATGACGAACACCACATACAGCAGGGCAAAGCTGGCGGTGAAGCCCCCCTTCTTCCGCCCGGACCGGGCGGACTGGGGACGGGACGATGCGCGGCGCCTGCGCTCCGGCTGGCCGGCGGTTCTGCGTTCTTCTTGTGCCATAGGGTCAGCTCCTAACAGAGAAAATTTTTCCGCCCAGGGGAACCTGGGACAACGGGATGCCATAGACTATACCAGAACGCGGGAGCGGGGCCGCGGGGTCCCGTCCGGCGAGGTAAGCGAGGTGAAAAGCGTATGTGTTGTGGGAACAACGGGTTCGGCGGGAACGGCTGCCTGTGGATCATCCTGCTGATCATCATCCTGTGCTGCTGCTGCGGCAATGGGAACGGCTGGATGGGCAGCGGCAATGGCTGCGGCTGCGGGGGCTGTGACAACGGCTGCGGCTGCTGAGTACAGAACTCCACAGCGGGGGAGCGGGGCGAAGGCCCCGCTTTTTCCCTGTCAGCGGGCAAACCGCCCCTCCTCGGTGAGCACCAGGTCCACCCGCCGGTCGTGCCCCTCCCGGGGCACCCGGTCCTGAAGCACGCAGCTGCGGCACAGGCCCACGGCAAGGCCGGAAAAATCCCCCAGCCACCGGTCGTAGTACCCCCCGCCGAAGCCCAGGCGGTAGCCCTCCCGGTCATAGCACACCGAGGGGACCAGCGCCAGCTGGATGGAGGACTTGTCCAGCAGAGGGGCCGTCTCCGGGGGTTCTGAGATCCCGAAGGGGGCCCGGACCAGGGGGACCTCCGGCTGAAACAGGCGGACCTCCATCCCCCGCTCCGGCAGCATCCGGGGCAGGCCCACCCGCTTGCCCCGGGCGGTCAGGGTCCGGACCAGGGCCTCCGTCTCCGGCTCCCGCCCCGGGACGCCCCAGAACAGAAACAGGGTGTCCGCCTCCCCCACCTGAGGCAGGGAGAGAAAGGCGTCAAACAGGGCCCGGTCGCTCTCCCGAAGGGCCTCCGGGGACAGGGCGGCCAGCTGGGCGCGGAGGCGGCGGCGCAGCCGGTCCTTCTCCTCAGCGGTGGTAGAAAATGCGGTCATTGACCGTTTTGGCGGCCTCCGGCCCCCGGAGGGCCTCCACCAGCTTCAGGCCGAAGTCGAAGGAGGAGCCGCAGGCGTGGCCGGTGACAAACTTCCCGTCCAGCACCGCCCGGGCCTCGGGCAGCACCTGGGCCTTCCCCAGCTGATCCTGTCGGGTGGGATAGGACACGGCCCTGTGTCCGTCCAGCAGCCCCCACCGGCCCAGCAGGATGGGCCCGGCGCACAGGGCGGCCAGCCAGATGTCCCGGCGGGCGGCCTCCTGGATGAGGGCGGACACCCGGCCGTCGTTCCACAGGTTCTCCACGCCCACTCCGCCGCCGGGGAAGACCAGCATCTCCGCCCGGTCCAGGTCCACCTGGGGCAGCTCCAGATCCGCCTCCACGGTGATGCCGTGGCCGCCGGACACGGTCTTTCCAGACAGGGAGACCAGGGCGGTCTCCACCTCCGCCTGCCGGAGCAGGTCGGCGGGGACAATGGCCTCGGATTCCTCAAAGCCGGGGGCTAAAAACAGATAGACCATAGGAAAACCTCCTAATATGATTGACCGGGGCGCACCCTGCGCGCCCGTTCTTCCAGAGTCATTTTCATCGCGGCGGGCGCACGACGTGCCCCCTGGGAAATAACAGCCGGCGGCAAAGGACTTCTACAGCAGCGGCTGCACCAGGGACCAGATCTCCCCGTGGATGTCCTCCACGGAGCGCAGCGCCCCCTCCCCGTCCACACAGGGGATCACCGTCCAGCCCAGTACCTGGGCGGCCTGGAGGGCGCACTCCCGGCAGGCGGCCAGATAGCCGGTGTCCACCTCGTGGATGTCCCCCCGGATGTGGGTGTCCGCCTCCCGCCGGCGCAGGAGGGACACCGCCTGGCGGGTGGGCATGTCCAGATACAGCACCAGGTCGGGCCGGGGCAGCCCCAGCTTGGTGTGCTCAAAGTCATCCAGCCAGCGGAGGAAGTCCCCCCGCTCCTCCGGGGGGCACTTCACCGTCTGGTGGACGGCGTTGGAGGTGGAGTACCGGTCCGTCAGGACCAGGCCCCCCCGCTCGTAGGCCTCCCCCCACGCCTTCTTGTAGGAGGCGTAGCGGTCCACCGCGTAGAAGGCGGAGGCGGCGTAGGGGTTCACGTCCCCCGGGCGGGAGCCGAATTCCCCGTTCAGATACATACGGATCAGGGCGGAGGAGGGCTCGCTGTACTGGGGAAAGACCAGCTTTTGAAACGCCCTCCCCTGCTGGGACACCCGGCGGCACAGCTTTTGAAACTGGGTGGACTTGCCGGAGCCGTCCGTCCCCTCAAAGACGATCAGCGTGCCGGCCATCACAGGACCCCCTGGCGGCCTTTGCCGCCCACCCGCCGCCCGGCGGCCTTGACCAGCACCAGGGGCAGCTTGGCCATGCGGCCGATGCGCTTGGGCTCCTTCTTCAGGCGGTAGGCCCACTCCAGCCCCGCCTTCTGCCACTTCTCCGGGGCCCGCTCCACATTCCCTGCAAACACGTCCAGGGCGCCGCCCAGGCCGATGGCCAGCTTGGCCCCGGTGAGCAGGCCGAAGCGGGAGATCCACTTCTCCTGCTTGGGGGCACCCAGGCACACAAAGAGCAGGTCGGGCTTGGCCTGGGCCACCTCCCGGGCCACCGGGTCGGACTCCTTAAAATAGCCGTCGTGGGCGCCGCACAGGACGATGTTGGGGTGGCACTCCAGGATGCGGCGGCCCGCCTCCTCCGCCACGCCGGGCTTGGCGCCCAGGAGATAGAGGCGCCCCCCCATCTCGTCCAGCACATCCAGCATGTCGCAGGCGAAGTCAAAGCCGGCCACCCGCCCCTTTAGGGGTGTACCCAAAATTTTGGCGGAATAGACCACTCCGATGCCGTCGGGGAGGACCAGGTCGGCCTGGTTGAGGATCTTCTGAAATTCCAGATCCTTGTCCGCCGCCAGGATGAACTCCGGGTTGGGCGTCACCACATAGTGGAAGTCCGGGGAGCGGAGCAGCGCCGCCCCCGCCTCCCGGGCCTCCTCCCGGGTGAGGTTGTCGAAGCGGATCCCTAAAATATCGGTTTTCAATGGATGTTCCTCCATTTGACAGTTCAGTTTTCCCGGGGCCGCCGGAGGCAAACACCGTTCAGGCCCCTATAAGTACTACATTGTACCATGGGAGGGGAAAAAAGTCTATGAAAAGGTTGAAAACATATTGCTAGCCCCCGCCCTCTTTTTTGTGCTTTTGGTCCCCGGACCGCCGGGGCCGCCCCTCCCGCGCCGCCCGCCGGTCCTGGAGCATGGCCTCCACCTCCCGCCGGGGGCAGCGGTAGTCCCCCTCCCCCCGGCGGTAGTAGGTGCCGGCGTAGGGGTCCTCTCCCACGTACACCGGCCGGTCCTTAGCCGGGGCCCGCGGGACAAAGATGGCCACAATGGGGTTTCGACCGCTCTTCAGGATCTGCACGTCCTCCCGCTGAAGCAGGTTGACGCTGACCACCCGCCGGTCCCGGACCATGGACCAGAACTCCTCCGCCAGCTCCTCCGGGTCAAAGAGGGGGACGGAGTACAGAGAGCCGTCCCCCCTGTCCTCCGCCACCCCCAGAAGGATCACGCCGCCCAGGGTGTTGGCAAAGGCGGAGTAGGTCTCCCACAGGCTGTGGGGCAGCCCCCCCTGGGCCCGCTTGGCCTCGATGCGGTTGTCCTCCCGGTACTCCTCCAAGAATTCCAGATGCTCCAGGGCCATTGGGCTCCCTCCTGTCTCTCTATCCTCTGGGTAGATTCTTTCGGAAAAATTCCAGTGCGTTTTTCCACAGGATCTTCTCTGCCAGCTCCCGCCCCAGCTGCCCGGCCAGGAACTCCCCCAGCGGCGGCACCTTTTCACAGCTGTCCAGCGCCGGGGGCAGGTCCGCCCCGTCAAAGTCGGAGCCCAGAGCCAGGCAGTCCTCCAGCCCCAGCTCCAGGAAATGGGCGGCGTGGCGGTACACGTCCTCCCGCCCCGCCGTCCCGCCGCCGGGCCGCAGAAAGGGGGCGTAGTAGTTCAGCCCCACCAGCCCGCCCCGCCGGGCGATCTCCCGGGCCTGGCTGTCGGTGAGATTTCGGGGGTGGGGACACAGGGCCCTGGCATTGGAGTGGGAGGCGGCCACGGGGGCGTCCGTCTCCTCCATCAGCTCCCAAAAGCCCCGGTCGTTCAGGTGGGAGACGTCCAGCACCATCCCCTGCCGGAGCAGCTCCGCCGCGGCCTCCCGGCCGAAGGCGCTCAGCCCGTGCTCCGTCCCGCTGCCGGAGCCGATGGCGTTCTCCCCGTTCCAGGTGAGGGTAACCATCACCACGCCCGCCCGGGCCAGCTCCGCCGCCCGGCCCAGGTCCCGCCCCAGGACCGCGCCGTTTTCCACCGTGAGGAACAGGGCGGCCCGATCCCGGCTCCAGGCCGCCTCCGCCTCCCCGGCGGTGCGGCAGATCTGCGCCCGGCCGGCAAAGCGCGCCCCCTGCCGCCGGAAATTCTCCTCATGCCTGCGGAAAAACGGGAGCGCCTCCTCTTCGGGCAGTCCGTCCGGCACAAAGACCGCGCAGCACTGGGCCCAGTGCCTCCCAGCAGGGAGGCGGCACAGGGCAAAGGCGGACCGGGGGTCGTTCAGCGTATCCGGACCGCGGCCCGGGGCCATCAGCCCGGTCAAGGTGTCACAGTGGAGATCGAAGATCGCGGACATGGATGCGCCCTCCTTTTCGTCTGTTCCAGTCTATGCGCCCCCGCGCCCGTTGACTTCCCAGGAAAATTTGCTATGATAAGGGCATCCGGCCACATTGAGAGAACGGGAGGGAGGCCTATGTTTCAGTGGGACCCCAGGGCGCTGGAGATCCTGGACGTCCTGGAGAAGGCGGGCCGCCAGGCGGTGCTGGTGGGGGGCTGCGTCCGGGACGCCCTGCGGGGCGTGTCCCCCCACGACTACGACGGGGCCGCCGCCGCCCGCCCGGAGGAGATCCTGGCCCTGTGCAAAACCCGCTTCCGCTGCATCCCCACCGGCCTGGCCCACGGCACGGTGACCGTGGTCAACCGGGGCCTTCCGGTGGAGGTGACCGCCTTTCGCCGGGACGGGACCTACTCCGACCATCGCCGCCCGGACGGGGTGCAGTACACCCTCCGCCTGGAGGAGGACCTGGCCCGGCGGGATTTCACCGTCAACGCCATAGCCTGGAGCCCGGAGTCCGGCCTGACCGACCCCTTCGGGGGACAGCGGGACCTGGCCGCCGGGGTGATCCGCTGTGTGGGGGAGCCGGACCGGCGGTTCCAGGAGGACGCCCTGCGGGTGCTCCGGGGCCTGCGGCTGGCCGCCCAGCTGGACTTCTCCCTGGAGGCGGCCACCGCCGCCGCCCTGCGGCGGAACACCCCTCTGCTGTCCTACGTGGCCTGGGAGCGGGTCCAGGCGGAGTTTCTCCGCCTGCTGTGCTCCCCCGGCGCGGAGCGGATCCTGCTGGACTTCCCGGAGACGGTGTGCCAAATCGTCCCGGAGCTGGCCCCCGCCGTGGGCTTCTGTCAGAAAAATCCCCATCACGTATACGACGTGTATACCCACTGCGTCAAGACCCTGGGCGGCGTGCGGCCGGAGCCCGCCCTGCGGCTGGCCGCCCTCCTCCACGACGCGGGGAAGCCCCCCTGCTTCTCTCTGGACGGTCAGGGGGTGGGCCACTTCTATGGCCACGAGGGGGAGAGCGCCCGGCTGGCGGAGGAGGCCGCCCGCCGTCTCCGCCTAGACAACCGCACCCGAGAGCGGGTGACCACCCTCGTCTCCCGCCACGGTCTCCAGATCACGCCCACGGAAAGGCTGGTCCGCCGCTGGCTGCAGAAGCTCACCCCGCCGGTCTTCTTTGACCTGCTGGAGCTCCAGCGGGCGGACGGCATGGCCTGCGCCCCCCGCCCCGCCCCAGAGCCGGACCGGTGCGCCCTGCTCCGGGAGATGGCGGAGGAGATCCTGGCCCAAAACCCCTGCCTCACCCGGAAGGAGCTGGCGGTAAACGGCCGGGACGCCCTGGCCGCCGGCCTGTCCGGCCCGGAGATCGGCCGGGCGCTGGACCAGCTGCTGGATCGGGTGGCCGCCGGAGACCTGCCCAACGACCGCTCTGTTCTCCTCCCCCTGCTGGGGCGGGACCTCACAGGAGGATGATGGTGACGCCGTTGTTGTGGCGCTCCCGGTCCGGGTCCTTCCGCAGCCCGTCACAGCGGCGGAAGGCCTCCAACACCGCGGGGTTGAAAATGGAGAACTCCTCCCCCGGGATCACGTCCCGGATCTCCCCCCGGCTCTTTAAGCGGGCTAAGTAGGTCCGGGCCTCCACCCGGATGCGGCCGCCGCTCCCGGAGGAGCCGTAGCCGTGGATGATCTTCAGGGCGGCACAGCCCAGGGAGCGGCTGTGGTGGAGCTCAAAGGTGAGCCGCTTGATGGCCGCGTTCACCGTGGGCTTGCCCAGCTCCAGATTCACCTCCCGCAGCCGTCCCTCCGCCCCGGTCACAGGTCCCCTCCGTTCCGAAAGGCCTTGGACACCCGCCAGATCAGATACAGGTCGCTGGCCCCGTCGTACACCAGAGAGAGGCCGATGAGCATGGTCATGGTCTCCATGGTCCAGAAGGGGTTGAGGAACATCACCGCCCCCAGGACAACGGTGAGGATGGACAGGACCAGGTCCAGCCACCAGTTGGGGAAGCCCAGCCGCAGAAGCGTGACCGCCCCCTGCAGGTCCACGATCCCGTGGAACATCAGCACCGCCGCCACACTGAACTGGATGAGGACGACGGCCGACCCGGGGGCGGTGAGGAGCCACAGGCCCAGGGCCGCCAAGATCAGCCCAGGCAGCAGGAACCACACCGGGAAGCCCACCCGCCGCCGGGCCAGCCAGCTGAACAGGTAGTACAGCCCCGCCACCAGCAGGGCGGTCCCCAGCAGCGTGCACAAGAAGCGGATGGACCGGCCGGGCGCCAGCATCAGCAGCAGCCCCAGCAGCAGGGTGACCGCCGCCATGACGGCGCTGCTGCGCCGCTGCTCCCGAAAGATGTTTTTCATTACAACCCCTCCCCACAGTTCCCTCTGATTTGTCCTGATTGTACCACGCTTTTTCGGCGTAAACAAGGCATAGTATTCCCCGTCCCCGGGGAAGTATCGCGGAAAGAGAACGCGCCGGACCTGACGGTCCGGCGCGTTTCAGTCCAAAATGTCAAAGAGGCAGCCCCATACATAGTCCAGGTCCTCAAAGGAGACGGCCTGGCTCAGCCGGAACAGGGCCAGCTCCCCCTCCCGGGCGGCCCGGACGCCCCACCGCTCCTCCAGCTCCCGGAGCACCTGGGCGGTGTCATGGCCGGGAAACCGGGCCGTGACCGTCCCCGCCCCCTGGTCGGCGTCCACTACCTCCGGGCCGCCGGGGCCGAAGTCCTCCAATCTGGCCTTCAGATGCCGGGTAAGCCGGGCGGTGCGGGCCGGGTCTTGTGCGGCGCAGGCCGCCTGGGTCAGATCCACCGTTCTCATAGTCTCGTCTCCAGTGGGACGCTCACCGCGTAGGACCGGGACTCCAGCCGCTGCAGCAGGGTCGGGAGCACCCGGGCCGAATCGCTTCCGGCGTCCAGGGTCAGATAGGCCCGCTGGCTGCGGGCGGGGATGCTGCGGATCACGCCGCTGGCGTAGGAGGAGGCCCCTACCCCCTCCTGGGGGACGGCGGAGGCCGTCTCATTCCAGCAGACCCAGCCCTCCCCCTCCAGGGCGGCGCGCTGGCTCTCCGGGACCAGGGCCAGGGTGGTCCGGGTGTAGCCCACCCGCTCCAGCACCTGATTCCCCTCCTCCAGCAGGCGGCGGGTGGCGGCCAGGTCACTCCCCTCCGCCAGCAGGCCCACGCTGTGGCCGCTGCCCAGGATGCGGTAGAGCAGGTCGTCCAGCCGCTCCAGCTTCTCCGCGGGGAAGAAGAAGACGGCGGCCTTGTTGCGCGCCTCCAGGGCGTCCAGGACCTCCTCCAAGCCTTGGTCCTGGTCACAGCGAAAGCCCAGGTAAACGGGCACGCTGCCGGCGGTGTCCGGCTCCTCCTCGATGGGGAGCTCCGGGTCCGCCTGGCTCCCGCCGGAGGTGGGCGGACGGACGCCGGGGGCGGCGGCGCTCTGGTTTGCCTGGTTGTACTCCCGGATATACCGGGCGATCAGGTTGCTGGCGGCCTCCACGAATTTCCCATCCGGGAGCCCCACCGCGCTGTTCTTGATCCGCAGCATGGAGCCCTCCTCCATGGAGATCACCGAGTAGCTCAGGCCGAAAAAGCTGCACACCAGGGCCACGGGCAGATACACCCGGCCATTGCGGAGGATGGCCCGGCCGTTGAGGTACTCCCCGGTGAGGGCGTTGTAGCAGGTGTTGTCGTCCAGGTCAAAGGTGAGGAACTGCCGGGTGTTGAAGAGGGTGGCCTGGCCGGAGGAGCGGTTGTAGCTGAAGGAGATGTCAAAGCTGACCCGGGTGTTGTTGCTCCCGTCAAAGAGGGAGGAGGGGGCGTAAAGCACCCCCCCGGACCAGGTGGGCATGGTGCCGTCGCTGAGGGCCACCACGCTGTCGTTGCAGGCGGAAAAGAAGAGGTCCCCCGCGGCGCAGGCCGGCCCGGACAGGCTCAGGACCAGGGCCAGGGCGCACGCCAGGGCGGTAAAGCTGCGCAGGAGGCGCTTCACAAAAATTCCTCCTTTCAGGGGCAGAGTCCGGACCTTGGGGCACATCCCCCGGAAGGCCGGCGGCCCTCTCCCCATCCGGCAAACTTAAAATCCAAAGTGTCCCAGCACGCCCACGGCTGCGGTGAAGATCAGGAAGAAGGCCAGCACGGCCCAGTCTCTGCCCCGGTAGACCAGCTGGCGCAGGCGGGTCCTGCCCTCGCCGCCGTGGTAGCAGCGGCACTCCATGGCGATGGCCAGCTCCTCCGCCCGCCGGAAGGCGGAGATGAACAGGGGCACCAGCAGGGGGATCAGAGCCTTTGCCCGCTGGATCAGGTTGCCGCTCTCAAAGTCGGCCCCCCGGGCCCGCTGGGCGGACATGATCTTGTCCGTCTCCTCGATCAGGGTGGGGATGAAGCGCAGGGCAATGGACATCATCATGGACAGCTCGTGGACGGGCACCTTCACCTTCTTCAGGGGGCCCAGCAGGGACTCCAGCCCGTCGGTGAGCAGGATGGGAGAGGTGGTGTAGGTGAGCAGGAAGGTGCCTGCAATGAGCATCAGGATGCGGATGACCATGAAGAAGGCCTGCCGCACCCCCTCCCAGGTGACGGTGAAGATCCAGACCTGGAACAGGACATGCTCTCCGGCGGTATAAAACAGGTTGAGCACGGCGGTGAAGATCAAAATGAACACCACCGGCTTCATGCCCCGCACCAGGGACTTCACCGGCACGGTGGAGATGCCCACAGACAGGGCCAGCACCGCGAACACGATGCCGTAGGTGACAAAGGACTCGGCCAGGAACAGGGCCACGATATACAGCACCACCGCCAGGATCTTGGTCCGGGGGTCCAGCCGGTGGACCAGGGAGTGGCCGGGGAAATACTGGCCCAGGGTAATGTCTTTCAGCGCCATTTACACCGCCCCCCTTCCGGGCTTTCTGCCCTGCTTCTCCAGGGCGGACAGGATGGCCTCCTTGGCCTGTTCGATGGTGTAGACCGAGGCGCCGATGTCCACGCCCATGGCCCGCAGGCGGTTGAACACCCGGGTCATCTGGGGGATGCCCAGGCCCATGTCCTCCAGCTCCTGCCCGTGCTGGAACACCTGGCTGGGGGGGCCCTCCAGGGCGATCTTGCTGTCGTTGACCACCACCAGCCGGTCCACCGTCCGGGCCATCTCCTCCATGGAGTGGGACACCAGGATGATGGTGGCGTTCTGGGCCCTGTGGTAGTCCCGGATGTTGTTCAGGATGGACTCCACCCCCACCGGGTCCAGTCCGGCGGTGGGCTCGTCCAGAATAAGCACCTTGGGCTCCATGGCGATGACCCCGGCGATGGCCACCCGGCGCTTCTGGCCGCCAGAGAGCTCGAAGGGGGACTGGTTGAGCTGGTCGTCCCGCAGGCCCACAAAGTAGGCCGCCGACCGCACCCGCCGGTCGATCTCCTTCTCGTCCAGCCCCATATTCCGGGGGCCGAAGGAGATGTCCTTATATACCGTCTCCTCAAAGAGCTGGTACTCCGGGTACTGGAACACCAGCCCCACCTGGAACCGGGTGCGGCGGGTGGTCTTCAAATCGGACCAGATGTCCGTCCCCTGGAAGAGGACCTGCCCGGAGGTGGGCTTGAGCAGGCCGTTGAGGTGCTGGATCAGGGTGGACTTGCCCGAGCCGGTGTGGCCGATGATGCCCAGGTACTCCCCTGGGTAGGCCTGAAAGTCCACGCTGTCCAGGGCGGTGCGCTGAAAGGGGGTCCCGGCGCTGTAGATATGGGAGAGTTTTTTGGTCTCCAGAATTGCTTCCATCCGTTGTGTTCCGTCCTTTGTTTTTGAAGTGGTGCATGCCCCGGCGGGGTCATACCCGGTGGATGAGAGTAGAGAGTGGAGAGTGAAGAATGGAGATCATGTATCCGGTAAAGCCGGATGAGGTCCAAGTATTCGCCTCTGGCGAATGTCACATCTTCACTCTTTACTCTCAACTCTTCACTCTTGGCGCTGGCCGCGCAGCAGCGCGGCCAGTGCCTGGGCGCACTCCTCGTCGCTGAGGGCGTCCAGGGGGACGTCCACGCCCTCCCGGCGCAGCTCCCAGAGAAGCTCGGTGGTGTCGGGGACGGTGAGGCCCACCGACTTCAGGCCCTCCACGTCCTGGAACACCTCCTTGGGCGTGCCGTCGGCCACCACCCGGCCCTTGGCCATGACCACCAGGCGGTCGGCCTGGGCGGCCTCGTCCATGTGGTGGGTGATAAGGACCACAGTGACCCCCCGCTCCCGGTTCAGGGCCTTGATGGTGCGCAGCACGTCGGCGCGGCCGATGGGGTCCAGCATGGCGGTGGGCTCGTCCAGGACGATGCACCGGGGCTCCATGGCGATGACCCCGGCGATGGCCACCCGCTGCTTCTGGCCGCCGGAGAGCAGGTGGGGGGCGTGCTCCCGGAACTGGTACATGCCCACCGCCTTCAGGGCGTCGTCCACCCGGCGGCGGATCTCCTCCGGGGGCACCCCCAGGTTCTCCGGGGCGAAGGCCACATCCTCCTCCACCACGTTGGCCACGATCTGGTTGTCCGGGTTCTGGAACACCATGCCCACGGTGCGGCGGATGTCCAGCAGCTGCTCCTCGTCGGCGGTGTCCATGCCGTCCACATACACCTTGCCCCCGGTGGGGAGCAGGATGGCGTTGAAGTGCTTGGCCAGGGTGGACTTGCCGCTGCCGTTGTGGCCCAGAACGGCCACAAAGGAGCCCTCTTCAATATCCAGCTCGATGCCGTCCAGCACGATGGGGGCCACCCCCTCGGCGGAGATATAGGAGAAGCGCACGTCCTCCGCGCTGATGATTGCGTCGTTCATAACAAACCACCTTTTGGATAGAGTGGAGAGTCGAGAGTGGAGAGTGAAGATATGGGATTCGCCGCAGGCGAATGATTTGAAATGGTCCGGCTTCGCCGGACACAATATCTCCACTCTTCACTCTTCACTCTGGCTGGCCGTTGGCCAGCCAGCGCCCGGTGGCGCCGCAGGGGAGGGCCAGGCCGCTCTCGGTGACGGGGAGGCCCAGCTCGTCGCTGACGGTGTGGCCGCCGAACTTCTTGGAGACGAGGGTCTCCAGGATGTAGGTGATCACCGAGGGGGCCAGGCCGGTGGTGTAGGAGTTCAAAATGATGAACAGGGGCTGGTCGGACAGCACCCCGGAGACCAGCTCCACAAAGGGGTACAGGTTCTCCTCCAGCCGCCACACCTCCCCGGAGGGCCCCCGGCCGTAGCTGGGCGGGTCCATGATAATGGCGTCGTACTTCCGCCCCCGGCGGATCTCCCGCTCCACGAACTTGGCGCAGTCGTCCACGATCCAGCGGATGGGGGCATCCTCCAGGTGGGAGGACTTGGCATTCTCCCTGGCCCAGGACACCATGCCCCGGGCGGCATCCACATGGCACACGCTGGCCCCGGCGGCGGCACAGGCCACCGTGGCTCCCCCGGTGTAGGCGAACAGGTTGAGCACGTTGATGGGCCGGCCGGCGGAGCGGATCTGCTCCTGGGCCCAGTCCCAGTTGGCG
>CASEKM010000011.1 GCA_949288405.1 uncultured bacterium
GTTCACGTGGCCGATGACGAAGATGGTGAGCCCCTCCCCCTTGGCCAGCTGCATCAGGGCCATGGTGCACTCCTTCACCTGGCTGATGCTGCCGGGGGCGGCAGTCACGTCCCCGTGGTACAGGGTCTGAATGGAGTCCACGATGAGTACGTCGGGGGACACGGTGTGGACGGCGTCGATCACGTTCTCCAGGTTGGTCTCGGACAGGAGGGACAGCCCCTCTCCCTTCACGTTCAGCCGCTCGGCCCGCAGCTTGATCTGCCGCTGGGACTCCTCCCCGGACACATACAGCACCTGGGCCGTCCGGCACAGGTGGTCGCAGATCTGCAGCATCAGGGTGGACTTGCCGATGCCCGGCGCGCCCCCCACCAGCACCAGGGAGCCCCGCACCGCTCCGCCCCCCAGCACCCGGTCCAGCTCCCCCATGCCGGTGGGAAAGCGCAGCTCGTCGGTGGTCTCCACCTCCGCCATGGGGCGGGGGCGGTTCACCGCCACCCCCAGGGTGCTCCCCCGGCCCGCCGCCGGGGACTTCTTGGGGGCCTTCTCCGCCGGGCGCTCCACCATGGTGTTCCACGCCCCGCAGGCGGGGCAGCGGCCCTGCCACTTGGGGGTCTCGTTGCCGCACTCGGTACAGTAAAAGATCGTTTTGCTCTTCATGGGGTCTCCTCCGTCTTGGAAGGGTTTTCTGTTGGCTGCTGGAGATGGGTACTTTTTCTTTCGGGGTGGCTTTTTCGGGGGAGAGTGATTTCGCCGCCAAAGATAGGTTTCCGCTCTTTCGGGACGTGTCCCGGGCGGCGCGTTCCTTTCTCATCGATGAGAAAGGAACCAATGGCCCAGGCCCCCTTGTGAAAGGGGGCCGATTCCTCCTGACAAGGGAACCGGCCCCCTCTTACAAGGGAGAGCTCTTTCATTGCCTGCGCGGCCCTCACGGCCCCCGGGACGGGTCCGGGCCGCGCTCCCAGTCGGGGATCAGTTTGGCCTGCTCGTACAGGCGCACATAGCTGTCGTGGCGGCTCTTGGGGATCTCCCCCGCCTTCACCGCCGCGCGCACGGCGCACCCCTTCTCTTTGACATGGGCGCAGTCCAGGAACTGGCACTTCCCCAGGTAGGGGGCAAACTCCCGGAAGCGGGAGGCCAACTCCTCCTTCCGGCACAGCTCCCCCTTGTCCAGCTCGAAGGAGGAGAAGCCCGGGGTGTCCGCCACCAGCGCCCCACAGGACAGGCGGATCAGCTCCACGTGGCGGGTGGTGTGCCGCCCCCGGCCCAGCTTTTCGCTCACGTCCCCCGTCTCCAGGGCGATGCCCGGCTCCAGGGCGTTGAGAATGCTGGACTTTCCTACACCGGAATTTCCTGTAAAGGCAGATACCTTTCCAGTAATAAGGCTCTTCAGCTCCTCCAGCCCCTCCCCCGTCTCGGCGCTCACCTGGAGGGTGGGAAAGCCCGCCTTTTGATAGATGACCGCCAGGTCCGCCCCGGAGGCCAGATCGCACTTGTTGATGCAGATGACGCTCTCACAGCCGCAGCCCTCCGCAATGGCGGTGACCCGGTCGATGAGGAAGGGGTCGGTCACCGGGGTGGCCTGGGAGGCGATGATCACCAGCTGGTCCACATTGGCCACCGCCGGGCGGTGGAACTGATTTTTCCGGGGCAGCACCCGGTCCAGGGCGCCCTGACCGTCTCCCAGGGGGGTGAACTCCACCCGGTCCCCCACCAGCGGGGTGACCTTGGCGTGGCGGAGCTTCCCCCGCCCCCGGCAGGCGGTGACGGACGCGCCGTCGTCCACATAGTAAAAGCCGCTGAGGGCCTTGAGAATCATTCCCTCCATGGTCACGCCCCGAAGTCCACCGTCTCCTGGGTGTAGTAGTGGCCGTTGATGTAGACGGTGTAGGTCTGCTGTCCGGTACCGGTCACAGGGATGTCCACGGCGGTGTCCAGGTTGAGGTCATAGTCCCCCTCAAAGACGGTCTGCTCCTGGCTGTCCACCACCTCCACATGGAGCGCGTCCCCCAGTGTGGTAGGCAGGTTCACAGTAAAGGTCTTGCTCGCCGCCCCGCCGGAGCCGGCGCCTCCGCCGGAGCCGGTGCTCACAAAGATGTCCACCTTGGTCCCCGGCTCCACCTCGTCATAGGCGGTGATGGACTGGTACCAGACCTTCCCCGCCGGCTGCTCGTCGCTGGCGGACTGCTTGATCTCGCCCACCGACAGGCCGGCGTCCGTAATGGCCTTCACCGCCTCCTCCTGGGTCATTCCCACCACAAAGGGCATGATGGCGTTTGCCTCCTTGCCCAGGCTGATCTCCAGGATCACCTGCTGTCCCTCGGTGAGGGGCTCCTCCGCCGCGGGGGAGGTGGAGATGACGTAGTCCTTGGGGATGGTGTCGTGGTAGCTCTGACTGCTGGTGTAGTCCAGCTTCAGGTTCAGGCCCAGGTTGTTCAGCTGGCTGATGGCCAGATTTCTGGGCTGATTCACCAGGTTGGGCATGAAGATCTCCTCCCCCTCCCCGGAGCTGACGGTGACGGTAATGGTCATCTTGTCCCCGCTGACAAAGCTGTTGGCGGCGGGTTCCTGGCGGAGGATGGTGCCGGCGGGCTCCTCGCTCTCCACCTGCTCCCCCTGGACCAGGGTGAAGCCGTTGAGCAGCTCCGCGTTGGCCTGGGCGTCTGTGAGCAGATAGCCGGTGACCGACGGGACCATGATGGTTTCGCCGCCGCTTCCGTGGGGCGTCAGGGTATCCCGGAAGGCGGTGGAGAACATGATGAACAGCAGAGCGGCCACAAACACCAGGATGGCCGCCACCGCCCCGATGATGGGCCAGTTGGGCCGGCGGGGCTCCTCCTCGTCCTCATACTCCTCCCGGCGGCGCTTGGGCTGGGCGGACCGGCTGCGGTCCGGGGCCCGCTCGCCCTCCCGGCGGCTGCCGCCTGTGCGGGAGAGAGAGGAGATGGCTGCCGCGCTGGGCAGGACCTGGGTCTTGTCCACGTCCTCCTCCTCGTCCTGGAACCCGCTGATGTTGTAGTCGAAATTCACGTTGGGGTTCTTGCGGAACTCCTCCAGGTCGGAGAGCATCTCGTCGGCGGAGGCGTACCGGTTGTCTGGATCGGGGGCCATGGCCTTCATGGTGATGGCCTCCAGGGCCTCGGGGATGGACGGGTCGATCTCCCGGGGGGAGAGGGGGATGGAGTTGATGTGCTGGATGGCCACCGACACGGGGGTGTCCCCCTCGAAGGGCAGGCGGCCGGTGATCATCTCGTAGAGCACCACCCCGGCGGAGTACAGGTCGGACCGGGCGTCGATGTGGCTGCCCCGGGCCTGCTCCGGCGAGATGTAGTGCACCGAGCCCAGGGCCTCCTGGGTGAGGGTGCTGTGTCCCCCGGAGGCCACCCGGGCGATGCCGAAGTCGGCCACCTTCACACTCCCGTCCCGGAGGACCATGATGTTGTGGGGCTTGATGTCCCGGTGGATGATCCCCCGGCTGTGGGCGTGGCCCAGGGCCTTGACGATCTGGGTGATGAAGTGGAGGGCCTCCCGCCAGTTGAGCTTGTTCCCCTTCTTCTGCATGTACTGCTTCAGGGTGATCCCGTCGATGAGCTCCATGACGATGTACTCCACGTCAGAGGAGCGGCTCACGTCATAGACCGCCACGATGTTGGGGTGGGAGAGCATGGCCACCGCCTGGGACTCCTCGTGGAAGCGGCGGCGCAGCTCCGCGTCCTCCGCCAGGTCGTCCCGCAGGATCTTCACCGCCACCTGGCGGTTGAGCCGGTGGTCCAGGCCCCGGAAGACCCGGGCCATGCCGCCCATGCCCACCTGCTCCAGAATTTCATATCGGTTGTCGAGTAATTTACCTATATACTGATCCACGGTAAATATCCTCCTTTGCGGATTTCCATTGAGCCGGAGCTCAGCACTGGATCAGGACGGCCGTCACGTTGTCCGGCGCGCCCCGGTGCAGGGCGATGTCCAGCAGACGGCGGCAGCAGGTGCACGCCTCGCCTCCGTGGACCACTTCATAGAGGATCTCCTGTTCGGAGACCACGTTGCTCAGTCCGTCGCTGCACAGCAGCAGGAAGTCCCCCTCCGTCAGCTCCCGGCGGAACGCGTCGGCCCGCAGCTCCGGGTCGGCCCCCAGGGCCCGGGTGATCAGGTTCTTGTGGGGGTGGACCCTGGCCTGGTCCCGGGTGAGCTCCCCCCGCTGGACCAGGTCCTCCACCAGGGAGTGGTCCCGGGTCACCTGGGAGATGCCCTCCGCCTCGGAGATGTGGTAGGCCCGGCTGTCCCCCTCGTTGAGGATCAGGGCCTCCCCCGGGCCGGCCAGGGCGGCCACCAGCGTGGTGCCCATCCCCACGCAGCGCTCATCCTCCACCGCCCGCTGGAACACCTGGCTGTTGGCCTGGTCCGCGGCCCGCTCCATGCGCTCCAGGTCGGCGGCCTTGGGCTGCGCCAAAAATGTCTCCATGAAGATATCCACCGCCATGGAGCTGGCCACATTGCCCGCCCGGGCGCCCCCCATGCCGTCGCAGACCAGGGCGATGACTCGCCCGTCCGGCAGGCTCTGGTGGGCGAACGAGTCCTGATTTTGTTCCCGGATCTTGCCCCGGTCGGTGATCCCCCATACATTCATGGCACTTCGTCCTCTTTTCGCTTGCTGGTTTCGTGTTTCCCCTGTCCGGTCTGTCCCATGGCCTTCCGCCGCAGCTGGCCGCAGGAGGCGTCGATGTCTCCCCCCAGCTTCCGCCGCACGGTGACGGTGACCCCGTGGCGCTCCAGGCGCTTCTGAAAGGCCGCCACCCGGCGGCTGGGCTTCAGGGGGCTCTCCTCCACGTCGTTGAGGGGGATCAGGTTCACATGACCCGGCGTCCCCTTCAGCAGCTGGGCCAGGCGGTCCGCCTGCCAGTCTGCGTCGTTCACCCCGTCGATCATGGCATACTCGTAGGAGATGCGCCGCCCGGTGGTCTGAAAGTACCGGCGGCAGGTGTCCATCAGCTTCTCCACCCCCACGGACCGGTTCACCGGCATGATCCTGGACCGGGTCTCGTCGTCCGGAGCATGGAGGGATACAGACAGGGTTAATTGTAACCCATACTGGGCCAGTTTGTCAATTTTGTCCACCAGCCCGCAGGTGGACAGGGAGATGTGCCGCATCCCGATGTTCAGCCCCTCCGGGTGGTTCACCAGGGTGAGGAAGCGCATCACCGTGTCAAAGTTGTCCAGGGGCTCCCCGATGCCCATGAGCACGATGTTGGAGACGGGGGCCCCGCTGTCCAGCTGGGTGAACAGCACCTGGTCGATCATCTCCGCGGGGGTCAGGTCCCGCACCTTGCCGGCGATGGTGGAGGCGCAGAAGGCGCACCCCATGCGGCAGCCCACCTGACAGGAGATGCACACCGTGTTCCCGTGCTGATAGCGCATGAGCACCGACTCCACACAGTTGCCGTCGGCCAGCTCCCATAAGTATTTGATGGTGCCGTCCAGCTGGGACACCTGTTTCCGGGCCACGGCGGGGGGCGCCAGGAAGGCCTCCCGGGACAGCTTTTCCCGCAGGGCCTTGGACAGGTCGGTCATCTCCTCAAAGGACGTGACCCCCCGGTAGAGCCAGTGGAAGATCTGCCTGGCCCGGAAGGCGGGCTCTCCCCGCTCCTTCAGCCAGGCGGTGAGCTCCTCCAGGGTCATGGATTTGATGTCGGTCACGCTCTCTCGTCCTTTCTCAGCTTGCAGATGTAAAAGCCGTCCGTCTCATGGGTCTGGGGCCACAGGGTGAGCTGCCCCTCCGGCACTTCTCCCGCCGGCCCGGGCAGACGAAAGCTCTCCCGGCAAAACTCCGGGTGGCTCTGGAGGAAGGCGCCGGTGACGCCCCCGTTCTCCCGGTCCAAGACGGTGCAGGTGGAGTACACCAGCACCCCGCCGGGCCTCACATACCGGGCGGCGTTGTCCAGGATGGCCCCCTGGACCTGGGGCAGCCCCGCCAGGGGCTCCGGGTCCTTATAGCGGATATCCGGCTTTTTGCGGATGACCCCCAGGCCGGAGCAGGGGGCGTCCACCAGCACCCGGTCAAAGGCCCCCTCCCACTCCGGCAGGAACGCCTTGCCGTCGGCGGTCTTGGGGTGAACGCAGGTGAGCCCCAGCCGCTGGGCCCCCCTCTGGATCAGGGTCTTCTTGTGGGGGTGCAGGTCACAGGACCAGACCTCCCCCCGGTCCTCCATCTGGATAGCGGCGGCGAAGGATTTTCCCCCGGGGGCGGCGCACACATCCAGCACCTTCTCCCCCGGCCGCGGGTCCAGGGCCAGGACCGCCAGCCGGGAGGCCGGGTCCTGGATGTAGAACAGGCCGTCCTGAAAGGCCGCCAGCCCCTCCAGATTGCCGGTGTGGGACAGCACCAAACAGTTGTCCAGCCAGGGGTGGGGCGCAGCCTCCACCCCTGCCCCCTCCAGGGCCCGGATACAGGTCTCCCGATCCGCCTTCACGGTGTTCACCATGGCGGTAATTGGGGGCTGGCTGTTGTCCGCCTGGAGGAAGGCCGCCGTCTCCTCGCTGCCCAGCCGGTCCAGCAGCTCCCGCACCAGCCACACCGGGTGGCTGTACAGGGTGGCGTAGTAGGCCGCCGGGTCCTCCTCCGGGATGGTGGGCAGCCGGTCCAGGCTCCGCTCCAGGTTCCGCAGGATGGCGTTCACCATCCCCGGGGCCCTGGGGTTCCTGCAGTGGGCCCTGGTCAGGGCCACCGCCCGGTCCACCGCCGCGCTGTTGGGCACCCGGCTGAGGAACAGCATCTGATAGAGGCCGATGCGCAGGGCCTGGAGCACCTTGCCCTCCAGCCGGTTCAGCGGGATGTTGGAGAACTTGGACAGGTAGAAGTCCAGGAGCATCCGGTTCTGGAGCACCCCGAAGCACAGCTGGGTGGCCAGGGCCGCGTCCCGGCGGTCCAGGCCCGCGGCGGAAATCTGCTTTTTCAGCACTCCGTCTGACCAGCCCCCCTGGCGCTCACAGGCGTTCAGGGTGAGCAGGGCGGTCTCTCTGGCGTCCATAGCTCTCTCCTCCTTGGAGTTTGTTCTTTCGGTCCTGATGCGCGGGGCGTTTCGCCGCCTGCGGGCGGGTGAGGGCACCCGCCCCTACGGCATCCCCGGAAACCGTTCCTTTTCTTTGCAGGGGCCGGACACTGGCCGGCCCGACAGCATGCGCACCGGGAGCGTTAGCCCGGCAAACCCAGGCACAAAACGGAATCCCCCAGTCACCGCCTAACGGCGGCGACAGCCCCCTTTCACAAGGGGGCCTAGGCGGGAAGGGCACACCCCAGGGCGGCTTCTCTCGGCCTTCGTCCGATTCACCTTCAGCCCCTCCCCTACGGGTTTTAAGAAAGTCTTTTGGGGTGTGTAGGGGAGGCCCTTGGGCCTCCCGCCGGGAACGTACCGCATGTTAAGAGGTCCCCCTCATCCGTCTGGCCTAACGGCCAGACACCTTCCCCCTTCTAGGGGGAAGGCTTTGCGGGCGGCTGATAGCCGCCCCTACGGCGGAAAACGGGCCAGCAGCGTTGGCTCGGCAAACCCTGGTGCTGAAATTGAACCGCACCATCCGCAAATTTCCGCCCACACAGGGCCCCAGTGGGCCCGGATGGAAACGCTGGCAAGCACTCCTGGCTTTGCGCGCCGGAAGGGTCCAAATCCGCCTCAGGAGCGGCCTCCGTAAATGGGGGACCGGGGGTAAGCGGTCCTATGGGCACGAAGTGCCCGTCGGCCGCGTCCCCCGGCGATCCTTTGGTGACTTTCCCATCGCTGGGAAAGTCACTCGCCGCCGGAGCGGCGAAATCTCCCGGCGTAAACTCAAACAGAAATCGGATGTCCCCGCAGATAATCCGCCGCCGCCATTCTCCGGGACCCAGGCGCCTGAAGCTCTGTAATGGCAAGTACCTTGCCATCTCCGCAGGCCACGCAGATCCCATCTTTTCCGGCGGACAGGATAGAGCCGGGCGCCTTTCCGGTGTCCTCCCCCGTCTCCCGGACGGCGAACACCTTCACCACGCCGTCCCCCAGAATATCCGTGGAGGTGGCGGGCCAGGGCACCAGCCCCCGCACCTGGTCGTGGATGGCCTTGGCGGGGCGGGTCCAGTCGATGGGGGACAGGGCCCGGGACAGCAGGGGCGCAAAGGTCACCTGCTCCGGGTCCTGGGGGGTCCGGCGGGCGGTCCCGGCGGCCAGCTCCTCCACCGTCTTCACCAGCAGCGCCCCGCCCATCTGGGCCAGCCGGTCGTGGAGGGTCTCCACCGTCTCCTCCGGGTCGATGGGGGTGGCGGCCTGGGCGATGATGTCCCCGGCGTCCAGCTGGGCGGCCATGTACATGATGGTCACGCCGGTCTCGGTTTCCCCGTTGATCACCGCCCAGTTGATGGGGGCGGCCCCCCGGTACTTGGGCAGCAGGGAGGAGTGGACGTTGATGCACCCCATGGGGGGCAGCTCCAAGATGTCGTCGGGCAGGATGCGGCCGTAGGCGGCCACCACGATGAGCTCCGGGTCCAGCTCCTTCAGCTGGGCCAGGGCGGTCCCGTCTCTCAGCTTGGTGGGCTGAAAGACCGGAATGCCGTGCTTCAGGGCCGTCTGCTTCACCGGCGGGGCCTGGAGCTTGTTCTGGTGGCGGCCCACCGGCTTGTCCGGCTGGCAGAAGACGCCGCACACCTGGTGTCCCGCCCCGATCAGCCCCTCCAGGGAGGGGACGGCGAAGTCGGGGGTGCCCATAAAGACGATCCTCATGCCTGCTCGTCCTCCTGCTCCTCCAGCTCATCCAGCTCCTCGGTGGTGTACAGCCGGTCGCACAGCTCGGTGTACAGGTGGCCGTCCAGGTGGCCCAGCTCGTGGCAGAAGCACCGGGCGGTCATGCCGGTGCCCTCCACTTCAAATTCCTGCCCGTTCCGGTCGAAGGCCCGCACCTTCACCCACTCGGGGCGCTTCACATAGCCCCACATGCCGGGGACGGACAGGCAGCCCTCCAGGCCGTCCTGCTCCCCCTTCTGGGCCACGATCTCCGGGTTTACCAGCTCCATGGGCTCAAAATTCTCGTCCATGACGATGACGGCCCGGCGGAGGATGCCCACCTGGGGGGCCGCCAGACCGGCCCCGTGGGCGTCCTCCAGCGTCTCCTTCAGGTCGTCCAGCAGATTCCACAGCTTCTTGTCAAACTTGGTCACCGGGTGGCAGACCTTCGCCAGCGCCGGCTCCCCCTCCGTTAAAATCGTCCGAATGGCCATTCCATGTCCTCCTTCAATCTCTCCGGCGCCCAGGGCCGGTCTGTGTACTCAATAGGGGTTCACGTCCACATAGAGGGCGATCCCCTTGTTCTCCTTATCCCGATGGGCCGCCCGCAGCAGGGGCGCCAGCGTCAGCCGCAGGGGATGGCTGTTCCGGGCCGTCAGGGTCAGCCGGTAGCGGTAGCGGTTGTTCACCTTGGCCACCGGCGCCGGGGCGGGCCCCAGCAGCTGCCAGTCCTGGTCTGCCAGCCCGCGCAGGGCGCCCTCCAGCCCCTGCCGGAAGCGGACGCAGGCCCGGAGCACGCCCGACTCGTTGGCCCCCGAGGCGGTGATCAAAAAGACGTCCCGAAAGGGGGGCTCCAGCCGCAGCTGGCGCAGCTGCACCTCGGTGCGGTAGAAGTTGTCATAGTCCTGCCGGGCGGAAAACCGGATCACATCGTGCTCCGGGGTAAAGGTCTGGATCACCGCCCGGCCCGCCTTCTCCCCCCGGCCGGCCCGGCCCACCACCTGGGTGAGCAGGGAGAAGGTGCGCTCCCCCGCCCGGAAGTCGTCCACAAACAGGGACTGGTCGGCCAGCACCACCCCAACCAAGGTCACGTTCTCAAAGTCCAGCCCCTTGGCCACCATCTGGGTGCCCACCAGGATGGGCACGTTTTTTCGCCGGAACTCCTCCAAAATGGCCTCGTGGGACCGGGAGGCGGTGACGGTGTCCGTGTCCATGCGCAGGATGGGGGTCTGGGGAAAGAGCTCTCTCAGCTCCTCCTCCACCTTCTGGGTGCCCACGCCGATGAAGTTCAGCCCCCCTCCGCACGCCGGGCAGACCGGGGGCAGGGCCTGGGAGTAGCCGCAGTAGTGGCACATGAGCCGTCCGTTGGCCGAGTGGTAAGTGAGCTTCACCGAGCACCGGGGGCACTCGGGCACAAAGCCGCACTCCCCGCAGGACACCATCCGGCTGGCCCCCCGGCGGTTGAGGAACAGGATGGCCTGCTCCCCCCGCACCAGGTTCTCCTGGAGCTCCCGGCGCAGGGCGCGGCTGATGGAGATGCCGTTGCCGGCGCGCAGCTCCTCCTTCATGTCCACGATGTGGACCTGGGGCAGGGCCCTCTGGTTGTAGCGCTGCCGCAGGGTGAAGCATCGGTAGCTGCCGCTCTGGGCGGCGTACATGGTCTCCACCGACGGGGTGGCCGAGCCCAGCAGCAGCAGGGCGTTCTCCTGGACGCAGCGGTACTTGGCCACCTCCCGGGCGTGGTAGCGGGGGTTGTTCTCCGACTTGTAACTCCCCTCCTGCTCCTCGTCCAGGATGATGAGGCCGATGCGCTCCAGGGGGGCGAACACCGCCGAGCGGGTGCCGATGACCACCGGGGCCTCCCCCCGGCGGATGCGCTTCCACTCGTCGTACCGCTCCCCCGCCCGCAGGGAGCTGTGGAGCACCGCCACCTGCGTTCCAAAGTGGGCGGCAAAGATCCGCAGCAGCTGGGGGGTGAGGGCGATCTCCGGCACCAGGAACAGGGCGGTCCTGCCCCGGGCCAGGGTCTCCTGGATCAGGCGCAGGTACACCTGGGTCTTGCCGCTGCCCGTCACCCCGTACAGCAGGGCGGCGGCGGGCTCCCCTGTCCGGCACAGGGCGTCCAGCCCCTGAAAGGCGGCCTCCTGCTCCCCGTTGAGCACAATGGGCCCGGCGGGCTCCACCTCCTCCAGGTGGGGGCGGCGGAACACCTCCTGCTCCTCCAGGGTGAGGATGCCGCTCTTCTCCAGGGACTTGATGGTGGGCATGGAGGCCCCGGTGAAGTAGCACAGCTCCTTGGCGGGGGCCGCCCCCAGCTGGCACAGCAGCTCGGTGACAGAATAGCGCAGCGGCGCCGTCCTCCGGCGGGGGGTGACCCGTGCCATGGCCTCCTCCGCCGGCATGGCCAGCACCGCCAGCTTCTCTTTCTTATCTCCCACGCCCCGCTGGGCGCTGGTAAACCGCTCCGCCGCCCCCCGGTCCACCAGGGTGCGGATCGCCCCCTCCGGGTCCTTGGCCCCGAAGGCGGTGCGGATCTGCTCCATGTCCCCCTGTCCGCCCCAGGCCAGCAGCAGCTCTGCCAGCTGCCGGGCGGCGGGGGAATCTCCGGCGGCCTCATAGGCCGCCTCCCGGTCCACCCCCTGCTTCAGGGCCACCCCGTCCCGAAGGGCGTAGTAGAGCCCGGCGGGGAGCATGGCCTTCACCGCGTCGTAGACGGTGCAGAAGTACCGCTCCCGCATCCACAGGGCCAGCCTCAGGGCGTTTTCATTCAAAACCGGTTCCGGGTCCAGGGCGGCGATGACGTCCTTCAGGCCGCCCCCGGGCTGCTCCTCCCCCAGGGCCAGCACCATGCCGTCCGAGCCCCGGTTGCCCCCGCCGAAGGGGACCAGCACCCGCATCCCGGGGCGGAGACGGCCCTCCAGCTCCCGGGGGACCCGGTAGTCGTAGGGCTTGTCGATGGCGTAGACCGCCTTGGCCACCGCCACTTTGGCCGTCATGTGCGCCACAGGCGATCCGTCTCCTCTCTCCCGTCCGGGTTACTGCTGCTGGGCCTGGGCCAGCTGCTCGTCCAGCTTGCCGTCGGCCACCTCCTGGATGGCGAGGCTCACCGGCTTCTCGTCCAGGGGCTCGCCGGCCATCTCGGCCTCGCTGGCGATCTCCCGGGCCCGGTGGGCCACCACGTTCACCAGCTTATAGCGGCTGGGCACCTTGTTCAGCAGGTCTCTCATGGCAGGATACAGCATCATAGGGCAAAACTCCTCTTTTCTTCAAAATCACGCAAATTGAGCCAGCATATGGCTCCGGTTGGGCACGCGGCACTCCGCCGCGGTGAGAATGGCGGCGATCTCCTCCACCGCGTTGGACACCTTGTCGTTGATGACCAGGTAGTCGTACTTGGGGATCTCCTGGAACTCCTGGCGGGCCTTCTGGAGGCGGCCGGAGATGACCTCCTCGCTGTCGGTGTTCCGCCGGTGGAGGCGGCGGGACAGCTCCTCGAAGGAGGGGGGGATGATGAAGATGAACAGGGCCTCGGGGCAGCGCTGGCGCACCTTGGCCGCCCCCTGGACCTCGATGTCCAGCAGCACGTCGATGCCGGCGGCCAGCTTGTCCTGGATCAGCTTCAGGGAGGTGCCGTAGTAGTTGTTCACATACTCGGCGTACTCCAGCAGCTCGCCGTCGGCGATCATCCGCTCAAACTCCTCCCGGGTGGTGAAGTTGTAGTTCACCCCGTCCTGCTCCCCCACCCGGGGCTGCCGGGTGGTGTAGGACACGGAGAAATAGATGTTCTCCCGCTGTCCCAGCAGCTCGGCGATGACGGTGCTCTTCCCCACCCCGGAGGGGCCGGAGAGAACGATCAGCTGTCCCCGCGTTTTCTTTTTTGTCATTCTCCTTCCTCCTCTTCCGCATCCTTCTCCCCCGCCAGGCGGTTGGCCACCGTCTCCGGCTGCAGGGCGGAGAGGACCAGGTGGTCGTTGTCCATCACCAGCACCGCCCGGGTCCTCCGGCCGTAGCTGGCGTCGATGAGCACCCCCCGCTCCCGGGCCTCCTGGACCATGCGCTTGATGGGGGCGGAGTCCGGGCTGACGATGGCGATGAGCCGCCCGGCGGAGATCATATTGCCAAATCCGATGTTGATGAGCTTCAAGCCTGGGCCTCCTTACTCCACATTCTGCACCTGCTCCCGGATCTTCTCGATCTCCGCCTTGACGTCCACCACAAGGCGGGCGATCTCCAGGTCGCTGCACTTGGAGCCGATGGTGTTGGCTTCCCGGTTGAACTCCTGAATCAGGAAGTCCAGCTTCCGGCCCGTGGCCCCCCCCTTGGCCAGCATCCCCCGCAGCTGCTCGATGTGGCTGCGCAGGCGGACGGTCTCCTCGTCCACCGCCACCTTGTCGGCAAAGATGGCCGCCTCGGTGAGGATGCGGGCCGGGTCCAGCTGCACGTTGGAGAGCACCTCCTGCATCCGGGCCTCCAGCTTGGCGCGGTACTCGGCCACGGTCTGGGGGGAGCGCTCCTCCACTTGGGCCACCAGGGACTCGATGGTCTGGGCCCGGGAGAGGATGTCCGCCTCCAGCCGCTCCCCCTCCCGGGTGCGCATCTGGTCAAAGTCGGCCAAGGCCCGGTCCAGCACGGCGCAGATGGCCGCCGCCCGGCCCTCCAGGTCCTCCTCCGTCTTCTCTGCCAGCAGCACATCGGGGAACCGGGACAGCAGGGACACCGAGATGTCCTGGGGCAGCCCGTAGGTCCCGGCCAGCTCCTTCAGCGCGGCGAAATAGCCGTCGGCCACCGGGCGGTTCACCGACACCTTCACCTGCTCGGCCCCTGTGTTGTCCAGGGTGACGAACACGTCCACCTTGCCCCGGGAGATGGTGTTCTGCACCCGGGCCTTGATAGCCTCCTCGGCAAACAGGTAGAGCCGGGGCATGCGCACATTGCAGTCCAGATACCGGTTGTTCACCGACCGCAGCTCCACCGTAATGGTACAGCCGTCCGCGGTCTCCTCCGCCCGGCCGTACCCTGTCATACTCTTGACCAAATCCGGTCACTCCCTCATGTTCACATTCTACATCCCCCTGGGCCGCAGCCGGGCGCTGAGCCCCCCGATCAGCCGGGACAGAGCGATGTCATACAAAATAAAGATCACGTTGCCCGCCGCATAGAGGACCCACACCTGGGCGCTCATCCACTCCGGGAGGGCGGGCAGGAACAGCCCCCGAAAGGCAAACCACAGCACGCTCAGGGCCGCGTTCAGATAGACCAGCTTGCCGGCCCACTCCGCCGGGCGGCTCTTCAGCTGCTCCAGGCGGCTCTTCACCACCGGGTACAGGCCCAGAAACACCAGGTACATCAGGGCCACCC
>CASEKM010000012.1 GCA_949288405.1 uncultured bacterium
CAGCTGCTCCAGGGCGATCTGCACCGCCCCCTCGGCGGTGGGCACCGCGTTGGCCACCGCCAGCTCCTCCCGGGCGAAGTAGTCCAGGACGGTGAGGCCCCGCTCCGCCGCCAGGGCGGCGGTCACCGGGTCCACCCGCCCCCCGCACACCATCTGCCCCGGCGACAGGGCCTCCAGCACCTCCGCCAGCGGGGGCCGGAGCCGGGACAGCGGGCAGTTGAGCCGCCCCTCCCCATCTGAGACCGGCAGGGGCAGCACCACGCAGTCCGCCTCCGCCGCCCCCTCCAGGCCCTCCTCCGCCGTCAGCTCCCCGGCGGGGGCCGCCCCCTCCTCCAGGGCGTAGGTGTGGACCCGGTGGCCGTCCTCCGCAAGCAGCTGGGCCAGCTTTCCCTGGCGCATATCGCCCCCCAGGACCCAGAAATTCAGTGCCTCTCGCATAGTCTCTCCTCCCCTTGCGTTCTGGTTCAGGCTATGAGGCTGGCCCGGATTTGGTGAATCGCCCCCTTTTCCCCCTATTTGCAGAAAAACCGCGCAGCGGCACTGGGCCGCTGCGCGGTTTTGGTCCGGGCGCTCTACTCCAGCACCCGGCGCATATTGTCCTGGATCCGCGCCCAGAGGGCGGCGTACTGGTCCCGCTCTTCCCCGGTGAGGCCGGCAAACCGGGCCCGGTCGTAGTCCTCCAGGGCCACCAGCCCCTCCTCCAGCAGGGGCTGGGCGGCGGGGAGAAGGGCGGCCCGCAGCCGCCGGGTCCCCCCGGGGGCGTCCTCCTCCTGACTCTCCTCCACCCGGATGAAGCCCCGGGCGGCCAGCTTCTGGAGGAGCAGGGTCAGGGTGACCCGGCTGACCCCGACGAAGTCGGCCAGCTCCTTCCGGCTGGCCCCCTCCCCCGCCTGCTGGAGGCACAGCAGGGTCCGCAGCTCTGTCCCAGACAGGTCGTGCTTCAGCCCGGCGGTCTCCAGATAGCGCTCCAGCAGCTTCCAGCTGCGGTAGTCGTCCGTCAAGACGCCCTGCCCGGCCACCGCCGGGAGGCAGACCGGGGGCCGCTCGTCCCCCAGTTTCTTCAGCCCGGGCAGCAGCGACTCGTCTCCCGCCGCGTCCACCAGAAAGCGGTACACCTTCAGGCGGTTCTTCTCATAGTCCCGCTCATCCAGCACGTGCTTGTAGAAGTCGTTGTAGTACTCGAACACCCGCAGCTTCATGCGGATGATGTTGGGCAGGCTCATGCTCTGGGCCACCAGGGAGCCCTTGGTCTTCACATAGTAGTAGATGGGCACCCGCAGGGCGTAGAAGGTCTCGGCCCGGAGGATATACTCCAGGTTAAAGAGGAAGTCCTCGCACCAGCGGAGCTTCTCGTTCATCCGCAGGCGGTGGGCCTCCACCAGCTCCCGGCGGAACAGCTTGTTCCACAGCACGCCGTAGTAGTAGTCGGCGGGGTCCTCCATCATGTGGGCGGCAAAGTCCTCCCGGGACATGACGCCCTCCTCGTCGATCTCCCCCTTGTGGGAGACCCGCTCCCCGGAAACCCGGTAGAAATCGGCGATGACCATGTCGCAGCCGTGCTCCCGGGCGGAGCGGACCAGCAGCTTGGTGGCCTCGGGGGCCAGCCAGTCGTCGCTGTCCAGAAACTGCAGGTACTCCCCCCGCGCCCGGTCCAGGGCGTCGTTGCGGGCGGCGGACACCCCCGCGTTCTCCTTGTGGATCACCTGCACCCGCCCATCCTGCCGGGCATAGCTGTCGCAGATGGCGGGGGAGTCGTCCCGGCTCCCGTCGTCCACCAGGATCAGCTCAAACTCCGGATACTCCTGCTTGAGCACGCTGTCCACACAGCGGCGCAGGGTCTTGGATGCGTTATAAACAGGGACAATAATACTGACCGTAGGGGTCGTTCCGGCCATACGGCGCCTCCTCTCGTGGCGGTATCACAAGTCCCCGCCGCTCCAGCGGCGGGGACGGGGCGGGCCTCCCGCCCGCTGGGCTGTTTTACTTCTGAAGGAGCAGCCGCTCGATGAGCTGCACAGAGCCGTCGATGCCGTAGCTGGCGGAGTTGATGCACAGGTCGTAATTGACCACATCCCCCCACTTCCGGCTGGTGTAGAACTCGCAGTAGGCCCGGTGCCGGCGGTCCAGCTTCTTCAGGAACTTCCGGGCGCTCTTGTCGTCCAGGCCGTCCTGCTTCATCACCCGGCGCACCCGGATATCAAAGGGGGCGTTGATGAAGATGCTCACATGGGGGATCTGGTGGTTGGTGAGCACCACGTCGGCGCAGCGGCCCATGATGACGAAGTCCTCCCGCTGGGCCATCTCGCAGATCAGGGCGCTCTGGTTGAAGAAGACCGCGTCGGTCTTGGACAGGCCGTGATAGCGGCTGAACTCCCGCAGGCGGGCCTTCAGGCTCTTGCCGCTCTCCACCGCCTTGGGCTCCTGGTTCAGGTCGCCGGAGAAGTTGAAGCTGGAGCGGTCCTTCACGTGGTCCTGCTTGGCCTCCAGCCGCTCCAGCACCTCGGCGAAGATCTCAGTGTCGTAGTAGTTGATCCGCAGCTTGTCGGCCAGGGTGAAGCCGATGTCGGTCCCCGCGCTGCCGTAGGTGCGGCCGATGCAGACGATCAGGTGGTTGTCCGGGCCGAACCGGCCGGCCAGCCGGTTGGCCGCCAGGGACTGGTTCAGCTCCGCCAGGCTCTCGTCCAGAATATCCACTGCACCGAAGCGGTCGGGGAGCTTCTGGACCAGCTGCCAGATCTCGTTGTACTCCCCCATCACCCGGGCGCGCTCCTGCCGGTCTGGAATGGTGCGGGCCATGTTGCCGATCAGGGCCAGGGAGCTGCGCAGATAGTGGCTGGTGCGGTGCTGCTTCATCACATCTGCCAGGTTTCGGATGGCCTCCTCCCGGCTGTTGTTGAACACCCGGCCCAGGCCGGAGCCCAGCAGGCGGTATACCTCCGCGTCCAGGTCGTATAAGCGGTTGGCGATCTCAAGGATCAGATTCCGTGTCTCATCCATCACAATTCAGCCCCCTTTACAGGAAAAAGATCAGCGTATCCAGCAGGAAGATCGGGATCAGGAACCTCACCGACCAGAACATATACCCGAAGAAGGAGGGCATGCGGATACCGTTTTCGTCGGAGATGGACTTGACCATGAAGTTGGGGGCGTTGCCGATGTAGGTGTTGGCCCCCATGAACACCGCGCCGCAGGAGATGGCCGAGAGCATCTGCACCGGGACCACACCCAGGGTGGTAGTCAGGCCCTCGGCGGCGCCCTGGGCACAGGCCGCCGTCAGGAAGACCAGATAGGTGGGGGTGTTGTCCAGGAAGCTGGACAGGGCGCCGGCGGCCCAGAACATCTCGAAGGGGTGGGTCAGGCCCAGCTCTCCGCCCTTGGCGGTGAGCAGCATCAGGGCGGGCTGCATGGTGATGAAGATGCCCACAAACAGGACGGCCACCTCCTGGATGGCCCCCCAGGTAAAGTGGTTGGACTTGCGCACCGACACGTCGGTGGTCTTAAAGGAGAGGAAGGCGGCCAGCAGGATGATCAGGATCTCCAGAATGGCGGGGATGGTCAGGGTGACCTCGCCGAAGATGTGCACGCCGATCACCTCGCCCGCCCCGTCCTGGAACATGGGCAGGGTGGGGAGCACGCCGCTGAGCACCACGGCGGCCACGATCATCACCAGGAAGATCAGGTTGTGCAGGCCGCGGATCTTGATCTCGGTGCCCGGCTTGCTGATGTCCGGCATGTTGCCGGCGGCGATGTCCTTCCGGTAGGCCCGCATGTCGATCCAGTAGAAGACCGCCAGCAGGATCACCACATTGAACAGCAGCACCGGGAAGAGCCGCAGGCTCCAGAAGAAGGGGACGCCCCGGGAGAAGCCCATGAGCAGCGGGGGGTCTCCGATGGGGGTAAGGCAGCCGCCCATGTTGGAGATCAGGAAGATGAAGAACACCATGATGTGGCTGCGGTGCCGCCGCCAGGCGTTCATTTTGATCACCGGACGGACCATGAGCATGCTGGCCCCGGTGGTCCCGATCCAGCTGGACAGGATGGTGCCCAGCAGGAGCAGAATAATGTTGATCCGGGGGGAGCCGGCCAGGTCCCCCTCCAGCGTGATGTTGCCGGCCACGCAGAACAGGCCGAACAGCAGCACGATAAAGGTCAGATAGTCGCCAATCATGCACTCCAGCGCGGTCTCCACCGCAGTGCCCAGCCCCCCCATCAGCGCGAAGGGGAGCAGGAACATCAGCGACCAGAAGGCCACCGCCCAGGGCTGATGGCTCTCCCACCAGGAGGCACACAGCAGCGGGCACAGGGCGATGCACAGCAGCAGGCCTGCAAAGGGGATGCACAGCCACAGGGGGACGTCCCCGCCGCCCCCGGACAGGACGGACCGGTTCATCGCCCCCATCGCCAGCATCCCCATCAGGAGCAGCGCCCCAAGACCAAATGAAACTTTCTTTGCCATGATGATCCACTCCAAACTCTCACATTGCCCGCACGGGCCTTGGGTCCTCCCCGTTCAGGGGAGTTTCCCGGGCGGTCTTCGCTTCTCACACACTTGCGTCCGTCTTATTGTAGCACAAAACATTTCCGGCAACAACACGCCAAATTGTATTTACAACATCTGTATAGCACACGATATTGTGGTTTTCACATTTTTCGCACATGTCATTCCATTCTATTCTGACCCCCCTCCTCCGGCGTCTTCAGAAAAATACCGGCGGCGGTCCACACTTTTTCTTGACAGAAAAACAGGAACTGGCTATACTTATTTTTAACCAAATGACTCCTCTGAAATCGAGAAAGAGCGCGTCATTTTGACCAACCGCGCCAGGCGGCGGGCCGCCCCGCAGATTTGGCTTCCGCCCTGGTCCGGCTGAGGAGAAATCGAAGGAGGTTCATTCAATGAAAACTAGCTTCCGCAAAGTCCTGTCCCTCGCCACCGCGTCCGCTCTGGCCCTGTCCATGGCCATTGTCGGCTCCGCTGCCGAGGGGGACACCCTCACCCGCGGTGAGATGGCCAAGCTCCTGGTAGAGGGCGCCGGCCTCTCCGACCAGGTGGCGCAGTATCAGGCTCAGGAGAGCGTCTTCCAGGATGTGGCCGAGGACAGCGAGTACAAGGGCTACATCAACCTGGCTTACGCCCAGGGCCTGGTCAGCGGTACCGGCGGGGATACCTTCAGCCCCGACGCCCAGACCACCCAGGTAGAGGCCGCCGCCGCCATCATGCAGTACGCCGGCGTGCCCGACGCCATGCTGGACTCCTGGCCTGCCGCCTACAATGAGACCGCCCAGCGGGTGGGCCTCACCGACGGCATCACCTACAATGGCAGCGCCGCTGTCACCGAGGGCCAGTTCCAGGCCATGCTGACCAACGGCTCCGACCTGGTGGGCAAGCCCTACATCGGCATCACCTGGAAGGCCAACGACCAGGACTACGCCGGCTTCAAGGCCGTCATCGCGGCCGCCGGCGGCAACCCCGTGGAGCTGGAGAAGGTCACCAGCACCGCCGTGGGCTACAATGAGGACGGCATGATCCGCACCGGCTATCTGGAGGATACCGGCAACCTGATCCAGCAGTACGCCGACCAGATCAAGGCCCGCAACTACGCCGCCACCAACGTGGCCGACGTGATGGCCGGCATCGACGGCGTGTTCTTCACCGGCGGCGAGGACATCAGCCCCTCCCTGTTCAAGGTTCCCCAGGAGGAGGCCAACGGCGGTGAGGAGATCAACGCCACCCGCGACATCTCCGACTACACTCTGATGGCCTACTGCATCGACAACGACGTGCCCACCTTCGCCGCCTGCCGCGGCATGCAGATGATGAGCATCGTCTCCGGCGCCGACTTCATCCAGGAGATCCCCGACTACTACGCCGAGCAGAACGCCGAGTACAACGACCTGCACCGGATGCCCGCCGACGCCCCCAACCGCGACTATGCCCGCCATGATGTGGAGCTCATCGGCACCGACACCCTGATGTATCAGATCGTGGGTTCCAGCACTCTGGCCAACGTCTCCTCCTGGCATCACCAGGCTGTCCGCAGCGTGGAAGGCACCGACCTGAAGGTCGTGGCCCAGACCGTGGACAACGGCGTGACCATCATCGAGGGCGTGGAGAATCCCAACAACACCTTCTGCCTGGGCGTGCAGTTCCACCCCGAGAACGACTGCAAGCTGGCTATCTATGACAACAATCCCGAGGCCGCCCTGTGTGACCTGGATATCTGCCTGAACTTCTTCGAGTCTCTGGTAGAGGCCGCTGCGGCCTGACCGCCCGCGTTCCCTCTCAGCTGAAAACAGAGCATCTCCGCTCCGCGGGCTTCGGCCCGCGGAGCTTTTTTGTACAAAGAAAACCACTCGCCTAGCAAGTGGTTTTCTTTGTACAAAAAGCGCCCGGACACTGTGTCCGGGCGCTTTTCAAATTCTCAGTTCGGCGCCAATCAGGCCAGGGCCTTCTTGGCGGTCTCGGTGAGCTGGGTGAACGCGGCCTTGTCGTTGACGGCCAGCTCGGCCAGCATCTTCCGGTTCATCTCGATCCCGGCCTTCTTCAGGCCGTTCATAAAGGTGGAATAGTTCATGCCGTTGAGCTTGCAGGCGGCACTGATCCGGGTGATCCACAGGCGGCGGAAGTCACGCTTCTTGCGCTTGCGGCCCACATAGGCGTACACGCCGGACTTCATCACGGCCTGGTTGGCCATCTTGAAGTGCTTGGACTTGGAGCCCCAGTAGCCCTTGGCCATCTTCAGGATCTTATTTCTTCTCTTGCGCGTCATCATCGCGCCCTTCACTCTTGCCATTGTACTTCAGCCTCCTTCTCTTACTTGTACAGGATCATGCGCTTGATGGCAGCCTCGTTGGTCTTATCCGCGTAGCCGCCCTTACGGAGGCCTCTCTTCAGCTTGGTGGTCTTGCCGTGGCCGTTGAGCAGATGCCGCTTGCCGGCGTGGGCACGCTTGACCTTGCCGTTCTTTGTGAGAGCGAAACGCTTCTTGGCGCCGCTGTGGGTCTTGATCTTCGGCATAACAGAAAACTCCTTTTCGACTTACTTTTCGCCCAATCTTGTCTTGCGTTGAATGATCCTCCGGCAGTGCCGCCCCGCCGGGGCGCGCTGCGCGAAAGAATTGGGACTTACTTCTTTGCGTCCTTGGCGGGCTTGGGGGACAGGAAGATGGACATGTGCCGCCCCTCCAGCTTCGGACTTTTATCCATCACGGCGACCTCGCCGCAGGATTCGGCAAACTTCAGCAGCAGGTCCTGACCGATGTTGGTGTGCGCCATCTCACGGCCACGGAAGCGGACGGTGACCTTGCACCGGTTGCCCTCCGCCAAAAACTTCTGGGCGTTGCGCAGCTTGACGTTGAAGTCGTTCACATCGATGCTGGGGGACATCCGGATCTCCTTGATCTCCACCACGCGCTGATTTTTGCGGGCTTCCTTCTCGCGCTTGGTCTGTTCGAACCGGTACTTGCCGTAGTCCATCAGCTTGCACACGGGGGGAACCGCGTTGGGCGAAATTTTGACCAGATCCAGCTCGCGCTCCTCGGCCAGGCGCAGCGCCTCCTGAGAGGACATGATGCCCAGCTGTTCGCCGCTCTCCGAGATCAGGCGGACCTCCTTATCCCGGATCTCTTCGTTGGTTTGATGACCTGTGTTAGCGATGGGAAAGCACCTCCAAACAAAAAAATAAAACGCGTCTGCCTGAATGGCACCCGCGTCACAGCAAAACCGCGCCGGAAGACCCGGCGGGGAAATTCCATGTTGACCCTTTGGCGCTGGCCTGGGGTGAGGACGGGGCACCGCTCCTGCTTTGTTGTACTGGAGTATTTTATCAGGTCCCGTCCCCCTTGTCAAGCCCTTCCTGCAAAAACTTTTCGCCCGGCGTGCCCCGCCAAAGCAGCGGGGCACGCCGGGCACAGTTCGGTCTCTCAGCCCTGGGAGAGCTTCTCCAGGCCGATCTTCAGACGGCGGACGGTCTCCTCCCGGCCCAGGATGTGGCAGATCTCCACGGCCCCGCCGGGGGTGACGGTCTTGCCGGCGGCGGCGATGCGCACCGGCCACATGAGCAGGGCGTTCTTCACCCCCATGCCCTCGGCCAGGCCCACCAGGCTGTCGTGGATCATCTCCTCCCCCCAGGAGGGCAGGTTGGCCAGCATGCCGATGGCGGCGGAGAGCATCTCCTTGGAGGAGTCCAGGGTGGACTTGGACTTCTTGTTGGCAAACAGGCTCACGTCGTAGTCGGGCAGGGCGTCAAAGAAGTCCACCTTCTCGGGGATGTCGGTGAGCTTCTCGCACCGGGCCTGGAGCAGGCCGGCGATGGCCGCCGTGTCCAGGGCGGGGTTCTTCACGCTCTGGCGGATATAGGGCTCGGCCACCTGGGCAAACGCCTCGGGGGACATGGCCCGGAGATACAGGGCGTTGAAGTGGGTGAGCTTGTCGATGTCGAAGATGGCGGGGGACTTGGACACGCCGGAGAGCTCGAAGGCGTCCACCAGCTCTTTCAGGGAGAAGACCTCCTGCTCCGCCAGCTCGCCCTTGGGGGACCAGCCCAGCAGGGTCACATAGTTCAGGATGGCCGGGGTCAGATAGCCCTGGGCCTTCAGATCCTCGTAGGAGGGGTCCCCGTGGCGCTTGGACATCTTGTTCTGGGCGTCCCGCATGACGGGGGAGCAGTGGACGTAGGTGGGCACCTCCCAGCCGAAGGCCTGGTAGAGCAGGTCGTACTTGGGGGCGGAGGACAGGTACTCGCTGCCCCGGACCACGTGGGTGATGCCCATGAGGTGGTCGTCCACCACGTTGGCGAAGTTGTAGGTGGGCAGGCCGTCCCGCTTGATGAGCACCTGGTCGTCCAGGGTCTTGTTCTCCACGGTGATGTCCCCGAAGATGGCGTCGTGGAAGGTGGTGGTCCCCTCCCGGGGGATCTTCTGGCGGATCACATAGGGCTCGCCGGCGTCCACCCGGGCCTGGGCCTGGGCGGGGTCCAGATCCCGGCAGGGGTCGTCGGGCCGGTCAAACTCCCCGGAGTCCTCCTCGGACTCGGTCTTTTCGCAGAAGCAGTAGTAGGCGTGGCCCTTCTCCACCAGCAGGCGGGCGTACTTGCCGTAGGTGTCCCGGCGCTCCGTCTGGATGTAGGGGGCCACGGGGCCGCCCACGTCGGGGCCCTCGTCGTGGTCCAGGCCGCACTCGGCCAGGGTGCGGTAGATCACGTCAATGGCGCCCTCCACCTGGCGGCTCTGGTCGGTGTCCTCGATGCGCAGGATAAAGGTGCCCTGGTTGTGCCGGGCGATGAGCCAGGTGTACAGGGCGGTGCGCAGGTTGCCCACGTGCATATAGCCGGTGGGAGAGGGGGCGAACCGGGTGCGGACCTTCCCCTTGGGGATCTTGGCCTCCATCTCCTCGAAATACGTCATGTCCAGTGCCATGTCATTTTCCCTCCATGTCTATCGTTTGCGCGCTTGGCCCGGGCGGCGCCGGGCTTTACGGCGAATGTTCCGTTGTGATTTTGATTATAGGGGATTTTCCTCCGTTTGGCAAGGGCAAAACGCCCCTCACCGCCGCTCCAGGCGGTATTTGTCCCTGCGGCGGTTGTCCAGGGTGCCCACCCTCCGGCGGATCTCGTCCACATAGTCCAGATCGATGTCCGCCAGGATGACCCCCGGCCTGTCCGGGGCCCGGGCGATCACATTGCCCCACGGGTCCGCCACCATGGAGCGGCCGAAGGCGGGGAACTCCGGCCCCGGTCCGAACTGCCCGGGGGCCACCACATAGCAGCCGTTCTCAATGGCCCGGGCCCGGACGAGGACCTCCCAGTGGTCCCTGCCCGTGTTCAGGGTGAAGTTGGCGGGGACAAACAGCACCTGGGCCCCCTCCAGGGCCATAAGGCGGTAGAGCTCCCCGAAGCGCAGGTCATAGCAGATGGACAGCCCCCAGGTCCCCAGGTCCCCGGCGTCCACTGTGACGATCTCCTCCCCGGGGCGGATCTGGTCCGACTCCCGCACCGCGGGGCCGTTGGGCACCGCCACGTCGAAGGGGTGGAGCTTCCGGTATTTTCCCGCCAGGGTCCCGTCCGGCCGGATGACCAGGGTGCAGTTATAGGGTCTGCCCCCCTGGGGCGCCCGCTCGTAGAGGCTACCGCAGTGGAGCCACAGCCCCGTCTCCCGGGCCAGCTGGGCCAGGCGCCGGACCGCAGCCCCGCCGGGGACGTCCTGGGCGTACCGCTCCATCTCCAGCCCCCGGTAGAGGGCGCACTCAGGCAGGGCCGCCGCCTGTGCCCCCCGCTCCGCCGCCTCCCGGACAAAGGCGCCAATCTCCTGTAAATTCTCCTCCGGGTCCTGCGTCGAGGACAGCTGGATCACCGCCATGGAAAACCGTCTCACAGGCGCCCTCCTTTCCCTTCTTGGTCTCCCTTCCATCATAGCGGAACTGGCGGGAATGTCAAGGGCCAACAAAAGCCGGGCAAGGTGCGGGGAAAAATGTAACGAAACCATGAAATTCCCTCCCCGCACATTGCCTTTGCCCCCAAAATGTGATATGCTGTCCTAGTATGAGTACCGATCGTTTCGGCCCCGCGCCCCCTCTTCCCCGTGTTCCCCGCAGGGAGGGCCCCGGCGCGGGACAGCGCTCAAATTAGGAATTTCCTGAAAAGGTTGTGTTGATCGTGGAAACAGAACAGAAAAAAGTCATGCTCTCCGGCATCCAGCCCAGCGGCGACCTGCACCTGGGCAACTACCTGGGCGCCATCAAGAACTGGGTGGCCCGCACCGACGAGTTTGACAACTACTACTTTATGGCGGACATGCACACCATCACCGTGCGGCAGACTCCCGCCGACCTGCGCCGGCGGACCCTGACCCAGCTGGCCCAGTATATCGCCTGCGGCCTGGACCCGGAGAAGAACACCCTGTTCATCCAGTCCCACATCCCCGCCCACGCGGAGCTGGGCTGGGTGCTCAACTGCTACACCATGTTCGGCGAGCTCAGCCGCATGACCCAGTTCAAGGACAAGTCCGCCAAGCACGCCGACAACATCAACGGCGGCCTGTTCACCTACCCCTCCCTCATGGCGGCGGACATCCTGCTCTACCAGCCGGATTATGTCCCCGTGGGCAACGACCAGAAGCAGCATGTGGAGCTCACCCGGAACGTGGCCCAGCGGTTCAACAACATCTACGGCGAGGTGTTCAAGATCCCCGAGCCCTACATCCCCAAGGCGGGGGCCCGGGTCATGTCCCTCCACGACCCCAGCAGCAAGATGAGCAAGTCCGCCCCCGAGGGCTGCGTCTTCCTGATGGAGCGCCCCGAGGACATCCAGCGCAAGTTCAAGCGGGCCATCACCGACAGCGACACGGAGAACTGCGTCCGCTACGACCCGGAGCACAAGCCCGGGGTGTCCAACCTGATGAGCATTTACGCCGCCGTCACCGGCAAGAGCTATGAGGAGATCCAGGCGGAGTTCGCCGGTCAGGGCTACGGCGTCTTCAAGCCCGCGGTGGGCGAGGCGGTTATCGAGTGCCTGCGCCCCATCCGGGAGGAGACCGAGCGTATCCTGAAGGACAAGGCCTATCTGGAGGGCGTCTACAAGGCCGGGGCGGAGAAGGCCTCCTACGTGGCCAACAAGACCCTGCGGAAGGTCTATAAAAAAGTGGGCTTCGTGGCCCGGTAAGCGTTTATTTTCCCGCCCTGCCGGGGCGGGAAAGTAAAAAAGGATAAAGAGGAACTTCTATGCCTGTACAGATTTCTGTCATCGGCGCGGTGGCGGCCGCCCTGTTTACCGCCGTCATCGTGTCCTTTATCACCACCCCGGTGGTCCGAACTCTGGCCTTCCGGGTGGGGGCGGTGGACGTGCCCCGGGACAACCGGCGGATGCACCACCACCCCATCCCCCGGATGGGCGGGCTGGCCATCTTTCTGGGGTTTCTGCTCAGCGTCCTGATCTTCGTCCCCCTGGACACCCCCCTGCGCGGGATGCTCCTGGGGGCGGTGATCATCGTCATTTTGGGGATTTTTGACGACATCTACGCCCTGCCCGCCATGCCCAAGTTCCTGGTGCAGATCGCGGCGGCCTCCATTGCCGTGGCCATGGGCAACCGCATCGAGATCCTGTCCAACCCCAACATCTTCAGCAGCGACCCCTACTGGGTGCTGGGCTGGCTGTCCATCCCCATCTCGGTGCTGTGGATCGTGGGCATCACCAACGCCGTCAATCTGATCGACGGCCTGGACGGCCTGGCCTGCGGCGTGTCCACCATCAGCTCCATGACCATGCTGGTCATCGCCCTGACGGTGGCCGAGCCCGACGTGGCCCTGCTCATGGCCGCCCTGTCCGGGGGCTGCATCGGCTTTCTGCCCTATAACCTGAACCCGGCCAAGATCTTCATGGGGGACACGGGCTCCACCTTCCTGGGCTTCATCCTGGCCACCGTATCCATCGAGGGCCTGTTCAAGTCCTACGCCATCATCTCCTTCGCGGTGCCCTTCCTGATGCTGGGCCTGCCCATCTTCGACACCTGCTTTGCCATTCTCCGGCGGGTGTCCCACGGCCAGAGCCCCATGGCCCCCGACCGGGGCCACATCCACCACCGGCTCATCGACATGGGCTTCAACCAGAAGCAGGCGGTGGCGGTGCTGTACGTGATCAGCGCCATCCTGGGTCTGTCCGCGGTGCTGCTCACTACCACCACCGCCCTGAAGGCCATTCTGGTGCTGCTGGCCCTGTGCGTGGCCGGCGGGATGGCCGCCAAGCTGTACCTGGACCGGGTGAACCACAAGGACCAGGACGCCCCCCCGCCTCCCCAGGGGCGCGCCGGGGCCAAGCCCCGGAAGCTGCGCAACCCGCCCCCTGACGTGGCGGGCAGCGACTACTTTTTCGGAGAAGAGGAGCGATCCGACAAATGAAGCCTGTCACCGTTATGACCATCTTCGGCACCCGGCCGGAGGCCATCAAAATGGCCCCCCTGGCCCTGGAGCTCTCCCGGCGGGAGAACATCCGGGCCCTGTGCTGCGTCACCGCCCAGCACCGGGAGATGCTGGATTCCGTGCTGGAGATCTTCCGGCTCAAGCCCGACTACGACCTGAATATCATGGAGCCCCGGCAGACCCTGTCCACCATCACCTCCAAGTGCCTGCTGGGCATGGACGGGGTGCTGGAGGAGGCCAAGCCCGACCTGGTGCTGGTCCACGGAGATACCTCCACCACCTTCGCCGGGGCCCTGTCCGCCTTCTACCACCAGGTGCCCGTGGGCCACGTGGAGGCCGGCCTGCGCACCTATGACAAGTGGTCCCCCTTCCCGGAGGAGATGAACCGGAAGATGGTGGGGGCCATCGCCGACCTGCACTTCTGCCCCACCGTCACCAACCGGGACAACCTGGCCCGGGAGAACATCAAGACCGGGGTGTTCCTCACCGGCAACACGGTGATCGACGCCCTTCAGACCACAGTGAAGGAGCGCTTCACCTTCCAGGAGGAGATCCTCAACCGGCTGGACTACCAGAACCGGAAGGTGATCCTGGTCACCTGCCACCGGCGGGAGAACTATGGGCAGCCCATGGCCAACATCATGACCGCCCTGCGGCGCATCGCCGACGCCTTCCCGGAGGTGGAGCTGGTCTACCCCGTCCACCTGTCCCCGGTGGTCCAGGAGGCCGCCCACAAGTACCTGGACGGCCACCCCCGCATCCACCTCATCGCCCCTCTGGCGGTGGACGAGATGCACAATCTGATGGCCCGCAGCTATCTGGTGATGACCGACTCCGGCGGCCTTCAGGAGGAGGCCCCCGCCCTGGGCAAGCCGGTGCTTGTCCTGCGGAAGGAGACCGAGCGGCCCGAGGCCGTCCAGGCGGGCACCGT
>CASEKM010000013.1 GCA_949288405.1 uncultured bacterium
GAGGCCCAGCATCTTCCCCAGGGCCTCCAGCAGTTTATTTTGCCGCTCCTCCCGGGTGGTGGCCCGCTCCACCTCCTCCACGGCGTTCTGGTTGGCCAGCTTGATCAGGTCCATCTTGGCCCCCCGCTGGGGGGTGACCAGCTCCACCCGGTACCCCACCTGCTCCGAGAGCATCCGGGTGAGGGGCACCTGGTCGGACAGCTCACAGGGCAGGAGGATCTGCTTGGGCAGACGGCTGCGGCCCCCATAATAGGCCCGCACCAGGGAGGACAAAACCTCCTCCTCTTCCTCCTCCACCGGGGTCTCCAGCAGCTCCATGTCCTTGGCGGCCAGCTCTCCGTCCATATAGTGGAGGACCACAAAGCAGCTCTTGGCGGTCCCCCGGAAGAACCCCGTCACGTCGGTGTCCGCCAGGGAGCCCGCCACCACCTTCTGCCGGGCCCCCAGCAGCTCGATGGCTTTCAGCCGGTCCCGCAGTTCCGCCGCCTTCTCAAAGCGCAGCTCCTCCGCCGCCTGCTCCATCTCGGCGGTGAGCTCCTCCTTCACCTCTTTGAACCGGCCCTCCAGCAGGGAGACCGCCTGGGCGATGGCCTCGTCGTGCTGGGGCTTCAAGTTCTCCGAGCGGCAGTAGCCGTCGCACTTGCCCATGTGAAAGTTCAGGCAGGGCCGCTCCTTGCCGATGTCCCGGGGGAACTTCTTCCGGCAGGAGGGCAGGCGCAGGGCGGTGCGCAAGGCGTCCACACTGGCCTGGGTGCTGTGGCGGCTGGCGTAGGGGCCGAAGTACCGTGCCCCATCCTCCGCCACCCGGCTGGCCAGGGAAAATTTGGGGTACGCCTCCTTAGACAGGCGGATGTAGGGGTAGCCCTTGTCGTCCTTCAGGAGGATATTGTACCGGGGCTGGTGGCGCTTGATGAGGGAATTTTCCAGGATCAGCGCCTCGAACTCGCTGTCGGCGATGATCACGTCAAAGTGGTCGATCTGGGACACCATGGCCCGGGTCTTCTCCGTGTGGGAGGCCAGGTTGGCAAAATACTGGCTCACCCGGTTTTTCAGGGCCTTGGCCTTGCCCACATAGATGACCTGGCTCTGGGCGTCCTGCATGATGTACACCCCGGGCTTTAGAGGCAGGGCGTGGGCTTTTTCTTTTAGTTCGTCAAAGGTCATGGGTGGTTGTCCTGCCTCCTTTTTGCTTTGTGTTTTCCGCGCGGGGAGTTTCACCATATTTCTGTAGGGCGCGACGACCCCGGCGCGCCGCTTTCTTATACTTGCACAGGGGGATTTCGCCGCCATCTCCGCGCTAAGAGCCGCCGCTTTGCGGCGGTTGCGCTCCGAAACGCACCTGCGGGCGCAGTGCGGGCGGCGAGTTTCTTTCCCAACGATGGGAAAGAAACCAAAGGATCGCCGGGGGACAGCTCAAAATGAGCGCTGACGCGCTCATATTCGCCTTACCCCCGGACCTCCATTTTACGGGGGTTACCCCTTTAAGTTGGCATAGGGTTTCCGGCGCGCAAAATCTGAGTGACACTCTAAATTCCCGCCGGGCCACTAGGCCCTGGGTTTTCAAAAATTTCCTCCGATGCGGTTCAATTTCTGCGCCTGGGTTTCCCAGCCAACGTCACCGGTGCGAATATCGCCGTAGGGGAGGGGCTTGCCCCTCCCGCCGCTTCCCGGAATGGTTTGTAATCCGCCGCAGGGGTGGGTCCAAGACCCGCCCGTTTTGCAGGCTCTCCTGAGGAAAGGCGGCTCACAGCCCCCGCACCTTCCGCTCCAAAAAGCGCTTCTTATACTTCAGGCCGCCCCACTGGGAGACCCGCCCGGCAGTGGAAAAGTTCGCCGCGCCGCCCACAACGCCCACAACTGGGAGGCCCTGGACAAATTTGACGGCCAGCAGCTTCTGAGCCAAGAGCGAGGCGGCCGCCCTTGTCTCCTCCCCCAGATTGACAGATACCGGCCAGCCGTGGTCCAGCGCCCGGCCCAGCTGATCCGCCCGCAGGCTCAGGCTCCGCCGCTCCTCCCCCTGAGCCAAGGCTCCTTGGAGGAGCAGAAGCACATAGGTCCGCTCCTCGTCGCTCTCATAGGAGAAGCCGTACCGGCATGCGCTCTGATAGAGGCTGCGCAGCAACAGGGCCAGAAACACCGGGATATCAGGAAGGCCAACACCCAGCAGTCCAAGAGCCGCCCCCTCGGTACCGGCGGCAAAGACCTCTCCAATCTGCCCCTTCCGGCGGCCGCGCTCCATCTGCCGAAGGATCGCCCGCTCTTCCTTGGGGGTAAGTTCTTTTTCCCACAGGCGCTGCTCCAGGTTCAGCCGCTCCACCGGGATGGTCTTTTCCACCAGTTTAACGCCGCCCGGCCCGAATACGGTTTGAAACGCCTTGTAAAACGCAGCCTCCAGCGTTTGCCGGACCTTCGGCGGAATTTTTTCCTCCAGCCCGCTTTGGATGGGCGGCCAAGAAAATCCGCCCCTGAGAAGCCGTACCTCCTGCCGTTCCAGGCGGTTCAGCAGTCTGGAATAGGAAACCGGCATGTCCTTCATCGCGAAATCGACTCTCCCGTGCTGGAATATCAAAAAAGGCACCGCAGTGCGGTGCCTTCTTTTTGTGCTTGGGAAATTACTCGGAGAAATCGGAGGAGATCATCTTATACAGGGCCTCCACCGCTTCCTTCTCATCGGGGCCATCCGCAATCAGCTTGATGGGGGTGCCCTTTACGATACCCAGGGACAGAACGCCCAACAGGCTCTTCGCATTCACCTTCCGCTCATCCTTCTCCACCCAGATGGCGCTCTTGAACTCGTTGGCCTTCTGGATAAAGAACGTGGCCGGTCTGGCGTGCAGCCCAACCTGATTGTTAACGACCGCTTCCTGACTATACATACAACCGTACCTCCGCACTTGTCATATTGTGTCTTTAGCATACCAGATTTATCCCGCCGCCGTCAATGACATTTTTCACAAATCTATGGAAATCCGCCGCAAAAAATTACAGGCCGGGATGAACTTCGTCTTTTTGTATGATTTTTATTTTTTGGGTCGCCGTTTTACAGTCAAAATAACGGATTTTTGCCAGCTGTGGCCGGGCCGCTCCAGATTTTTTACTTCAGCTCCACCACGGTGACGCCGTCCTCCCCCTCGCCGTAGCGGCCGGGGCGGAAGGACTTCACATAGCGGCTGCGCTTGAGGTAGGTGCGCACGGCGTTCCGCACCGCCCCGGTGCCCTTGCCGTGGATGACGGTGACCGTCTCCAGCTTGCCCATCATGGCGGTGTCCAGGAAGTTCTCCAGGGCCAGGACCGCCTCGTCGGTCATCATGCCCCGCAGGTCCAGCTCTCTGGGGGCGGCGGAGCGGAGGGTGCGCTCCGCCCGCTGGAGGATCTTGCGGGTCTCCTTCTGGGCGGAGGTCTCCCCCTCCACCACCCGCACCTCGCTCTGCTTGGCGGAGATCTTCAAAATCCCCGCCTGGAGCTGGAGGGTGCCGTCCTTGTTCACCGACAGGACAGTGGCCCGGGTGCCCATGGACACCAGCTCCACCGTGTCCCCCGCCTTGGCGTCCCGGGTGGGGGGCGGGGCCTCCGGCTCCTGGACGGGGCCGCCGATGTTCTTCTCCGCCTCGTTGAGCAGGTGCCTCGCCTGGGCCCGGCCGTCGTTCACCTGCTGCCAGTCCAGGTCCTTCCGCTTCTGGAGCTCCTTCAGCTCGGAAATAGCCAGGTCGCTGGCCGCCCTGGCCTCCTCGATGATGGCCCGGGCCTCCGCCTGGGCCTTCTCCACCACCTTGGCCCGCTCCGCCTCCAGCTTGTCCCGGTACTCCTTGGCCTTGGCGGCGGACTGCTCCATCTCCAGCTTCAGGCGGCGGGCCTCGGTGCGCTCCTTCTCCATCTCCTGGCGCTGCTGGTCCAGCTTGGTGAGCACGTCCTCAAAGCGCACGTTCTCTGCGTCCAGCCGGGCGGCGGCCTTCTCGATGATATACTCCGGCAGACCCAGGCGGCGGGAGATGGCAAAGGCGTTGGACTTGCCGGGGATGCCCAGCACCAGCCGGTAGGTGGGGGCCAGGGTCTCCACGTTGAACTCACAGGAGGCGTTCTCCACCCCTGGGTGGTGGCCGCCACCAGCGCCCCCAGGTTCCGGGCGCTGTCAATGATGGAGGCGGCCAGGGCGGCGCCCTCCACCGGGTCGGTGCCCGCCCCCAGCTCGTCCAGCAGGATCAGGGAGCGGTCGTCCGCCTCGTTCAGGATGCCCACGATGGTGGTCATGTGGGAGGAGAAGGTGGACAGGGACTGGGCGATGGACTGCTCGTCCCCGATGTCGGCCAGCACCCGGTCGAACACCCGCACGGCGGAGTCCGCCCCGGCGGGGATGTGCAGGCCGCACTGGGCCATGAGGGTGAGCAGGCCGATGGTCTTCAGGGTCACCGTCTTGCCGCCGGTGTTGGGGCCGGTGATCATCAGGGTGTCGAACCTGTCCCCCAGCTCCAGGTCGTTGGCCACCGCCGTCTTTTTGTCCAGCAGGGGGTGTCGGGCCTTCTGCAGGCGGATATACTTGTCCGACAGCCGGGGGCTGCTGGCCTCCATGTTCAGGGACAGCTTACCCCGGGCAAAGATGGTGTCTAGCCAGATGAGCAGGTCGTAGTCCTCGGAGATGTCCTCCTTGCGGGCGGCGCACTGGGCGGACAGCTCGGCCAGGATGCGCTCGATCTCCTTTTTCTCCCGGGCGGCCAGCTCCCGCAGCTCGTTGTTGGCCTTCACCACTCCCATGGGCTCGATGAAGAAGGTGGAGCCGGAGGAGGACACGTCGTGGACCAGGCCGGGGATGGCGTTCTTGAACTCCGACTTCACTGGCACCACGTACCGGTCGGAGCGGATGGTGATGATGGACTCCTGCAGGTACTTGGACTGGTTGGAGGAGATGATCTTCTGTAAAATATCCCGCACCTTGGCCTCGGTGGCCCGCATGTGCCGGCGGATGGAGGCCAGCTCGCTGCTGGCCGAGTCGGCCAGCTCGTCCTCCCCCACGATGGAGTTGGTGATGGTGTCCTCCAGAAAGCGGTTGGGGGTGAGGGCCCGGAACAGGTGGGAGATGGGGGTCTTCTCCTCGCTGGAGCCGTACTCCTGGACGGTGCGGGCGCACCGGAGGACGGCGGCGACCTCCAGCAGCTCCCGGGTGTTCAGGCTGCCCCCCATGTCCGCCCGGTGGAGGCTGGCCGCCACCGGCTTTACCCCGGAGAAGCCGGGACTCCCCCGCTGGATGAGCAGGTCCACCGCGGCGGAGGTCTCGTCCAGAGCCCGCCGCACGTCGTCCGGGTCGGTCATGGGCCGCAGGGCCAGGGAGCGCTCCTTGCCCTCCTGGGTGGCGGCGCAGGCGGAGAGCTGCTCCAAGACCTTGGGCAGCTCCAGGGTGGCGATGGATTTTTCAAACAGGTCCGTCATAGTCTCCGTGTCTCCTGTCGTCATAGGATCGTTCGGAATGATTGTCTCACATTTCCCGTGTTTTGGCAAGGGGCGGCTGCCCGCCTCCGGCATTCCGCCGTCGTTTTTGATAGTTTCCCGGTTCCTCTCCTCGGATATTTCGGACAGAATTGACAATTTCACCCGTCTATGGTATCCTGAGTTCAGGAATGCGCCAAGAAAGGAGGTCCCCCATGAACCGCTTCAACCGGGTCGTGCTCTGGGTCGTCGTGCTGGTGACCCTGATCCTCCCGTTCCTGGTCAAGCACTGAGGGATGGACAGGCGGCCGTCCGCTCCGTCGGGACACGCCCCCTCATCCCGCCGCCCCTTTGTTCTTGCAATTTCCGCAAATTTCAGTATAATCATCTCATTGCAAATACGGGCGGGCTCCAGCGGTCCGCCTGTTTCCGTCCTCTCTCGGATGGGCGGAAGGCAGAAAAAAGGAGGAGAGATATTTGGAGCTGATTTTAAACATCAACAATTTCATCAATGGGATCGTGTGGGGGCCGGTGATGCTCTTTCTGCTGGTGGGCACTGGGATCTACCTCACCGCCCGGTGCGGCTGTCTCCAGGCCCGGCGGTTCGGCTTTATCATGCGCAGCACCCTGGGCTCCCTGTTCCGAAAGACGGAGAAGAAGGCCGGCGGAGAGCCCAACCTCACCCCCTTCCAGGCGGTGTCCACCGCCCTGGCGGGCACGGTGGGCACGGGCAACATCGCCGGTGTCACCGGGGCCATCTTCGCCGGAGGGCCGGGGGCCGTGTTCTGGATGTGGGTGTCCGCCTTCTTCGGCATGATGACCAAGTACGCCGAGATCGTCCTGGCGGTGAAGTACCGCCAGGTGGGGCCGGACGGGACCCACTACGGCGGCCCCATGTACTACATTGAAAAGGGCACCGGCCACAAGTGGCTGGCGGTGCTGTTCGCCCTGCTGGGCGGCATCGCCTGCTTCGGCATCGGCAACATCGCCCAGTCCACGGAAATCGCCGGGGCCATGGAGTCCCTGGTGGGGCTGCCCCCCCTGTGGACCGGCATCATCCTGGCCATCCTCACCGCCATCGTGGTCATCGGCGGCGTGCAGCGCATCGGCCAGGTGGCCTCCTATCTGGTGCCCTTCATGGCCATCTTTTATATCGTGGCCGGCGTGGCGGTGATCGCCCTGCGGATCACGGAGGTCCCCGCCGCCCTGGCCGCCATCTTCCAGGGGGCCTTCAGCTTTGAGGCGGTGGGCGGCGGCGTGTTCGGCTACGCCATCATGCAGGCCATGCGCCAGGGCTTCGCCCGGGGCGTCTTCTCCAACGAGGCCGGTCTGGGGTCCGCCCCCATGGCCCACGCGGCCTCCAACACCAAGGAGCCGGTGGAACAGGGCATGTGGGGCGTGTTTGAGGTGTTTGTGGACACCATCATCATCTGCACCCTCACCTCCATGGCCGTCCTCCTGTCCGGCGTGCTGGAGTACGACCTGAACTCCTTCGCCTCCAACGGCGCGGCGGCCGCCGCCGCCTTCAACGCCATCCTCCCCGGCTCCATCGGCGGGACGGTGCTCCAGATCAGCCTGCTGTTCTTCGCCCTGTCCACCATCCTGGGGTGGAGCTACTACGGCGAGCGGTGCTGGGGCTACCTCACCAACAACAACAAGGCCGCCAACCTGATCTTCAAGGTGGCCTTCGTGCTGGTGTGCATCGTGGGAGCCGTGGGGTCCGGCTCCCTCATGTGGGACATCTCCGACACCCTCAACGGCATGATGGCCATTCCCAACCTGATCGGCCTGCTGCTCCTGTCCGGGACGGTCATCCAGGCCACCAGGACCTATTTCAGCAAGCACTGAATCTATTGAGCCAAAAAGGACCCCCGCAGGGAGCCGTTCGGTTCCCTGCGGGGGATTTTTCATGGCCTTGTCCGCTCAGTCCGGGCTCACTGGGCCACGTTCTGGCAGAAGTTCATAAGCACCTGGGCCACCTGAGCGCGGGTGGCAGTGCCGGTGGGATTGAGCCGGTTGCCGTCGCTGCCGGACAGCAGGCCCTCGCTTACCGCCCAGGACACGGCCTCAGCGGCCCAGCCGGAGATCTTGTCGGAGTCGGCAAACTCCCGGACGGCCATACCGCCCTGGGTGGTGTCATAGCCCTTGTACTTGGCATAGCTGTACAGGATCTGGGCCATCTGCTCCCGGGTCAGGGGGCTGTTGGGGGAGTACTGGCTCTCGCCGGTGCCGGCCACCACACCCTGGGCCGCCGCCCAGTTCACCGCGCTGGCAAACCACTCGCCGGCGGGCACGTCAGAGAAGCCGCTGGCGCCGGAGACGGCGGGCTTGCCCTCCATAGCGTACAGCATCTGGGCCAGCATGGCGCGGCTCAGGTTCACGTTGGGGCCGAAGCTGCTGGCGGACACGCCGGACATGAGGCCCTCGCCGGCCACATACTGCACGGCGTTATAGAACCAGTCGCTGGTCTTCACATCCTGGAACGCGGGGGTCTCCTCCACCGGAGGCTCCTCGGGAGTCTGCTGGCCGGCATAGACGCCGGCGTACTCCACCAGGGCCCGCAGGGGGGCGTTGCACAGATCCTGGTCCACGTCCACGTCCCGAGTGTCCTCCAGGGCGTCCCGCTCCGGGTGCCACTGAAGGGCCAGGGCAAACAGGTTGTCCTGATACTCCACGGCCTCCACGATGCCGTCGGAGGAGTAGGCCACGATGGTCAGGCCCTCGCCCAGCTTCTCGGGATTCACGGCCTGGTGGTGGGCGGTGGCGATCTGGTCGATGGAGGTGGAGCCGATGATATCGTACAGCCACTTGGAGTCGGGATCGATGCCGATACTCTCACCGGCGGCCAGCTTGTGATAGCCGGTGCCGCCGCTGTGGATCAGGCCGTCGATCTGCACCCGGTAGTGCTCGCCCTCGGCACAGCCGCTCTTCTCGTACGCGCCGGTCTCGCTGTTCCAGACGTTGTAGCCGGTGTCGTCCAGCACGCCGGTGACCCGGCTCTCGTCGATCTCCCCGGCCTGGACCTTCTGGCCCAGGTAGTAGGGCACGTCCTGGATCAGGCCGCCGCCCAGGGCCACGTTCAGGCCCTGCTCGCCCCGGCACACCGCCAGCAGGGGCACGTCCAGCTCGATGGCCTGCTGCATCAGATTGATGTCAGAGGTGTCCCGGGCGTCGTTCCAGCCGCTGGAGCCGTGGGGAGTCTGCTCCTCGCCGTACAGGGAGGGGTTCCAGTCCTCGCCGCCGGTCATAAAGATGCCGTCCAGATCGGCCAGCACATCCCGGGCTCCCTGGGCGCTGGTCACCTGGGGCAGATAGACCGCCAGAGCGCCATTGCGCTCGAAGGCCTCGGCAAAGCCCTGGTAGTCAGAGCCGATGTCGTTCTTCTTCCAGGAGATGCCGATGACCGGACGCTCCCGGATGTCGGTGATGGTGACCTCGGTCACCTCGCCCGCCCCGTTGAAGGTCAGGTCGGCGGTGACCGCCTGGCCCAGGGTGCGGCCCTCGGTGCTGGTGCCCAGCACAGTGGCAGGGGCGTCCGCCGTACCCATCACGGCCCGCAGCTCCTCGGGGGTGTCCACGCCGGCCCCCGTCTCGTCCACGATGACCGCGCCGCCGGCGTCGGCGGTGTAGGTCACGTTGTACTCCAGGCTGCCGTCCGCCGCCAGGGCGTAGAGGATGGCGTCCTCCTGGGTGGTCCCGGCCTCCGCCGCCAGACCGGTGACCGGCACCAGAGAGGCGACCATGGCCAGCGCCATCGCCGTTGACAAGATCCGTCTTTTCATACTCTGCAACACTCCTCATTTTCCCAATTTCGGCGGACGCGCCCGCGCCGTCCGGCCATTCCGGCCCGCGCAAGCGTCCCGTCGATTTGCATAAAACAAAATACCATATTTCACGACGCTTTGCAAGGCTGTACAGGATCTTTTTGCCGCCCGCCCATGCGCAGAAGCACACGGCGGACCGCCTCAGACGGTCCGCCGCTCTGACGCTATTGAAATACCTGCCGCAGCAGCGCCAAGGTCTGCTCCGCCTCCCGCCGCCAGGCGGCCCGGCTCTCGGTCTGCGCCTCCACGCTGACCCCGCCGGCATAGCCCAGCTCCCTCAGCACCCCCGCATACGCCTGGAGCGCGGGGGTCTCCCCCTCCAGGCCGGTCAAATAGCGCCGCCCCTCCAGGGCCGCGATGTGGGTGTGGACCAGCCACTCCCCCCCTCCGTCCAGAAGGACCCGGGGGTCGTCCCCCTCCCAGCGCAGGTGGTAGTAATCGCACAGCGTCCGCACCTGGGGAGCGCCGATCCGCCGGGCCATGGACAAAACATCCCCGTAGTGGTTGAGCACATTGCTCTCCGCCCCGCTGACGTGTTCCAGGGCGACCACCACCCCGTGGTCCGCCGCCAGCTCTCCCGCCCGGCGCAGGAAGGCCTCGATCTGATCCAGGGCCCGGTCCGGGGAAAAGCCCGGCGGACAGCTCCGGGACTGGGGACTTCCGAACCCGGCGACGGCGGCCCCCAGGGCCTCCATCCGTCCAAAAGCCCGGGACAGGTACCGCTCCAGCTCCGCGTCCGGGGAGCGGTCCTCCCCGGTGACCCGGAGGGCGGGCGGCAGGAAGGCGTTGCAGCAGGGGCAGGGCAGGTCCAGCGCCCCCAGCAGCCCGCGCAGCTCCTCAAATTCCCGCTCCCCCAGCGCCTCCAACTGGCTGAGGGGGAGCTCGATGTAATCATAGCCCGCCTCCTTGATCTCCCGGGCGTAGCCGGAGCCCGCCGGCCCCGCCCCCTGGGGCAGCAGATTCACACAGCAGCCGAATGTCATCTCGCCCTCTCCTCTCCGGCGGCTTTGCGCCGTCTGTTTTGCCCATTATACCACACCGCCCCGCCCTCCGCCACTCTTTCCGGGCATGCGGCGCCCCTGACAGCAGATGAGACAAGCCCGGCGGACCGTGAATGCGGTCCGCCGGGCTTGCCGTTGTTTCAGAGATGGTCAGCTGATCTGACCGGAGGGGGTGCAGGTCATGGAGATATTGACCTGCACGGTATCAAAAATAAGCGGCCGCAGAGACGGGCAGGGCCAGCGAACCGGCAATCAAACCCACCGCCAACAAAATAGACAGCTTACGTTTCATCCGGACCTTCCCTTTCTTCATAAATGATAAGTCTTTCTGTTACCTCTACCTTCATGGGCTGTGTTTTCAAGAGAACCACCCAAACAAGCAACAGAATCATTGCGGCCGCAACTACGCCCGCCAGAATTCGTCTGCCCAGCTTCCGCAGCCTTTTCCGGCGCTCCAGCAGCTCCGGGTCCAGTTCTTCCAGAAAGCACTGGGCCAGCTCCTCCGGCTCCCCCAGGCATCCGGCCACTTCATCGGGCGCGGCATCGGGCTTGCCCTGAAGGAAATCGTCGGCCATCCGCCGGGCCTGGGCCAAAAACCGCTCCCGGTCCTCCCCGGGACAGTCCAGACAGCGCTCCAGGGCGCGGAAGTAGTCCTCCATGGTGCTCCAGGTCTTCATGCTCCCTTCCCCCCTTCCGTCAGGCCCAGGATCTGGTCCACTGCACCGGTGTACCGCCGGTATTCCCGAATCAGAGCGTTCAGATACTCCTCCCCCTCCGGGGTGATGGCAAAGTAGATCCGGGCCCGGTTGTCCTCGCTGACCACCTTCCCCTGCTCCTCCACATAATTAAAGTCCTGGAGGCGGTGGATGGTCAGGTAGAGGGTGTTGAAGGTGATGACCCCCTCGCTGAGCACCTGGATCTCGCTCATCATCTCGTAGGTGTACATGGGCCGCCGGCGCAGGAGAAACAGCACCAGCATCTCGGTCGTCGCCTTTTTTAAGGATTCCCGGAACCCCTCCGGGGTCCCGCTTCGCTTTGCGGTTTTTTCCATGTATACCACAGCCTTCTTTATAAGCTCAATATTATTATAAAACAAATTATTTATATGTCAATATATTTTTTATTGACAAGTATAATCTGTTGTGATATATTCAGGCTACAGAGAGGTCTCACGGGTATCTGATCAGGAGGTGTATTCCTATGGACATGTGAATTTAACTTTTGCCTTCCCCAAATCAAGTTTTATCTACAAAACAGGAGGTAACCAGCATGAAGCTTTCTATTAAAAGCATGTCCCGGACCATGGCGGCCACCCTGGCCCTGGCTGTAATGATCCCTTTGGGAACTATGGCTGCATCGTATGATTCCATTCATACCTACCGCCAAGACTACACCGGACAGGAATACGAAATTTGGTCCACGATTTATGAGGATTCTTCCACAGAATACCGCGGCGCTTCTTGGGTCCACACCTCAAACAGCGTGAATGTTCCGGCCAGAGCTATGGGAGCCTCCGTCGGCTTGTACAGCAAGGGTGGCGAAGTTTACATGGAACTCGACCCCACCTTCAATTCGGCTCCGGCCACCACCCATTTTCGCACCACCAGCGATATCTATCCCTATGATGGCGACGTGTATGCTCAGGGTAAAATTTATCTGCGGAACAGCGCTAGCTCCGACGATTACAGGTTCTATCTGACCGCCGAAACGCGCAAACTCTTTCCCGATTCGAAAAGCGCAGAGACGGAATATCAGGACACGCTGGCTCAATTAGCGGATGCTACCCTGCTTTCTGACGGGACCTATCCTGTAACGGCCTCCGGAGAGACTTATGGCTCTGAGCTTCTGGCCAATCAGGTTGGTGAAATCCCCGACTTGATTTCTGCCATCGGCATCAATGGTGTCAGTGGATATGTTCGCGCAGACGAGTTCTATCCAAACCTCAAAACGGTCGCAGATGTGGACGCATACGTAGCAGCCATGGAGCAAAACACCGCGGGCTATCGTGAAATTCCTGTATATGATTTGAATGGAAACGTGATTGATCGGTTCCATGTTCTGACCACCGAAAATGAGATTACCGATGAAATTCAAGCTACCATCGACTATCTGGAGCAACAGGATGCCATCAGAAATGAGGAACCTCCCGCCCACCTGGCCGCGCAAATCTCCAAGGATTTCGCCGGCTACCCAGTAAACAGCAAAGGCGAGACCTACGGTAATCAGACCATGTTCTCCGCCTCTGGCATCGAGCCCGACCTGAGGGCCGCGATCGGTACCAATGGTGAGCACGGCTATATCCGCACCAGCGACACCATCAGCGGCAAGTTTACCATCGGCTCCCGTTTTGACGCCGAAAAATACATGGAGTATATGCTGACTCAGCCTGACTCCTATCTGATTCCCCTATACGACAAGGAAGGAAATGTGATCGGCCAGTTCCGGTACGGCGGCTCCGGTGCTTCCGACCCTATCTGGAAAATGCGGCAGGCCGCTCAATGACCTGTAAAAAACCAGCGGACCGTCTCCCCCGAGGCGGTCCGCTGGTTTCTCTCGCGCCGCGCGGCGGGGAGAGAGCCGGGAAAAATATCTGCAAAAACCCCTTGCAATCTCCTGGGGGCTATGGTATAGTAAGAACGTAAATTATGGTAGTATTGGCTAGAGTGGGGTTTCGGCTCCGCTCTTTTTACTTGACTAAATCAGCCGGACCCGGTTTCCCGGGCCGGGCGCAGGAGGCGTTTATGGCAAAGGTGACCGACACCGTGGCCCAGCTGGCCCTCCCCTTTGTGGAGGCGGCGGGCTGCACCCTGTGGGACGTGGAATATGTGAAGGAGGCCGGGGAGTGGTTCCTGCGGGTCTATATCGACAAGGAGGGCGGCATCTCCATCGACGACTGTGAGGCGGTCTCCCGTCCCCTGTCCGACAAGCTGGACGAGGCCGACCCCATCGAGGGCAGCTACACCTTCGAGGTGTCCTCCGCCGGGGCCGACCGGGTGCTGAAAAAGCCGGAGCACTTCGCCCAGTTCCAGGGGGCCGAGGTGGAAGTGCGCCTGTATCGCGCCCGGGAGGGCCGCAAAGACTATGTGGGGACGCTCCAGTCCTGGGACAACGGCGACGTGGTCCTGGAGGTGGGCGGCGCGCCCATGACCTTCACCAAGCAAGAAGTAGCCCAGGTGCGGCTGTATCCCCGCTTCTGAGGCAGTTGTAGGAGGAAACGTTCGTGGCTAAGAAGACGACCAAGAAAGTCAACAACAACGAGCTGGACGGTCCCGAGTTTTTCGCCGCCATCGCTCAGATCGAGCAGGAGAAGGGGATCAAGCCCGGCTACATGATGGAGAAGATCACCCAGGCTCTGGTCTCCGCCTACCGGCGGGACCACGAGGGCGTGGGCGACAACCTGGTGGTGGACGCCAACCCGGAGACCAACACCGTGCGCATGTTCCTGAAAAAGGACGTGGTGGAGGAGGTAGACAACCCCGCCACCGAGATCAGCCTGGCCGAGGCCCAGGCCGCCCTCCCCCGGGCTCAGCTGGGGGACGTGGTGCGCATCGAGATCAAGCCCAAGAGCTTCGGCCGCATCGCCGCTCAGACCGCCCGCCAGGTCATCATCCAGGGCATCCGGGAGGCGGAGCAGGGCATGGTGTACGACGAGTTCTCCTCCAAGGAGCACGAGCTGCTCACCGGCGAGGTCACCCGCATCGACCCCCGCAACGGGGCGGCCACCCTGCGCATCCGGTCTGGCTCCGAGTTCACCGACGCCTACCTGGGCCCCAATGAGCAGGTGAAGGGCGAGCACTATGTGGAGGGCCAGCGGCTGCGGGTCTATATGGTGGAGGTGCGCAAGGCCACCAAGGGTCCCCAGGTCATCATCTCCCGCACCCACCCCGGCCTGGTGAAGCGCCTGTTTGAGCTAGAGGTACCCGAGATCTTCGACGGCACCGTGGAGATCAAGTCCATCGCCCGGGAGGCGGGCTCCCGCACCAAGCTGGCGGTGTGGTCCGCCGACCCCAACGTGGACCCCATCGGCGCCTGCGTGGGCCCCCGGGGCCAGCGGGTGAACACCATCGTGGAGGAGCTCAAGGGCGAGAAGATGGACATCATCAAGTACTCCGAGGACCCCGCCGAGTACATCGCCGCCGCCCTCTCCCCCGCCGACGTGCTCAGCGTGGAGGCCCTGCCCGACGGCAAGAGCTGCCGCGTGGTGGTGCCCGACGACCAGCTGTCCCTGGCCATCGGCAAGGAGGGCCAGAACGCCCGCCTGGCCGCCAAGCTCACCGGTTTCAAGATCGACATCAAGCCCGCCTCCGCCCCCCTGGAGCCCATCGAGGAGCCCGAGGAGGACCTGTTCGCGGAGGAGGCCCCGGCTGAGGAGGCCGAAGCTCCTGCGGAGGACGCCGCCCAGGCCGAGGACGCGGAAGCGCCGGAAGAAACTTGATTTTAACAGCGTGAAGAGTGGAGAGTGAAGATATCTCCTATCTCAACTCTCCACTCTTCACTCTCAACTCTATCCAAAAGGGTGGTGCGGAACGTGCCGAAAAAAATACCCATGCGCCAGTGCGTGGGCTGCCGGGAGATGAAGCCCAAGCGGGAGCTGATCCGGGTGGTCAAATCCCCCGAGGGGCAGGTCTCCCTGGACTTTCGGGGAAAGCTCCCCGGCCGGGGGGCCTATGTGTGTCCCGATCCGGCCTGCCTGGCCAAGGCCAGGAAGTCCAAAGCCCTGGAGCGGGCCTTTTCCGCCCCCCTCCCCCCTGAGGTGTGGGAGGCTCTGGAACAGCAGATGAAGGAGGTGCCCCCGGATGTCCAATGATCCCGTGCTCCACCTGCTGGGACTGGCCCGAAAGGCCGGCCGTCTGGAACTGGGCGAGGAGCCGGTGGGCGCCGTCTGCCGGGCCAGACAGGCCAAGCTGGTGCTGCTGGCCGCCGACGCCGCCTCCAACACCTACCGCCGGGCCGCCCACTTTGGAGAGGCCGGCAACGTGCTCTGGCTGGAGCTCCCCTTCACCAAGGCGGAGCTGGGCCTGGCCCTGGGCCGGGGGAGCTGCGCCATGCTGGCTCTCACCGACGTGGGCTTCGCCTCCTCCCTGGTCCAGAAGCTGTCCGCCCGGGACCCGGCCAAGTACGGCCCCGCCGCCCAGCAGCTGAAAACCAAGGCGGACCGCGCCCTCCAGCGCCAGCGGGAGAAGCGCCAGCACGAGAAAAATCTGCGGGAGGGCAAAAAGAAGCCCTGGGCGGTCCCATCCCCGGCCAAGGAGGACGCCCCGCCCGCCAAGAAAACCAAGCCCGCCAGAACTGCCCACGGTCCCGCACGGGGCGCTCCCCTCTCCGGGCAGCGCCGGGACGCCAGCCGTCCCGCCCGCTCCGGCGGTCCCCATAAGCCCGGCCCAGGCGGCCGCAAGCTGTCCGGCAAGTTCCGGCATCATCCCTAAGAAACGAGGTGGCTCCCGATATGATGATCAAATATCCCATTCACAAGGTTGCCAAGGATTTCAAGCGGGGGTCCAAAGAGCTCCCCTCCAAGGAGATCATGGACATTCTGACCCAGTACGGTCATCCCCCCAAGAACCACATGCAGCCCCTGACCGACCAGGAGCTGTCCATCGTCTTTGAATATCTCACCCAGCACAACCAGGTGGACTCCATCGAGTCCATTTACGCCGACGTGTACCACGAGCCGGCCCCCGCCAAGCCCGCCGCTCCCGCCCCCAAACAGGGCGGCCAGAGCCAGGGCGGCAAGGGCGCCGGAAACGGCGGCCAGCAGCCCAAGCAGCATCAGAGCGCCCCCGCCGCCAAGGGCGGCGCTCAGAGCGCCCAGAGCGCGCCCCAGCAGCACGCCGGCCAGAAGGGCCAGCAGCCCTCCGCCCCCACTCACAGCGCCTCCCGCACCCCCGCCAAGAAGGTGGTGGACACCCGGGGCGGCCAGGCGGTGAACCTGGAGAAGTACGACGAGCGCCTGGAGAGCTTCACCACCGAGCGCCAGCAGCAGGGCGGCGGCAAGCAGAAGTTCCAGGGCCGCAACGCCCAGCGCCAGCGGGGCAAGCAGCAGGGCTCCGGCAACAAGCGCCGCCAGGAGGAGGCCGAGAAGATGCGCCGCCTCCAGCTGGAGATCGCCAAGAAGGCCCCCGTGAAGGTGATGATCCCCGACGAGATCGGGGTGGGCGAGCTGGCCTCCCGCATGAAGAAGACGGGCGCCGAGGTGGTCAAGACCCTGATGAAGATGGGCGTCATGGCCTCCCTCAGCGAGATCATCGACTACGACACCGCCGCCCTGGTGGCTATGGAGCTGGGCTGCAAGGTGGAGAAGGAAGTAGTGGTCACCATCGAGGAGAAGCTCATCGACACCACCGAGGACAAGGAGGAGGATCTCCTGCCCCGCGCCCCCGTTGTGGTGGTCATGGGCCACGTGGACCACGGCAAGACCTCCCTGCTGGACTATATCCGCCACGCCAACGTGGTCTCCGGCGAGGCCGGCGGCATCACCCAGCACATCGGCGCCTATCAGGTGGACGTGAACGGCAAGCCAGTCACCTTCCTTGACACCCCCGGCCACGAGGCCTTCACCGCCATGCGGGCCCGGGGCGCCATGGTCACCGACATCGCCATCCTGGTGGTGGCCGCCGACGACGGCATCATGCCCCAGACCGTGGAGTCCATCAACCACGCCAAGGCCGCCGAGATCCCCATCATCGTGGCCATCAACAAGATGGATAAACCCACCGCCAACCCCGACCGGATCATGCAGCAGCTCACCGAGTACAGCCTGGTGCCCGAGGAGTGGGGCGGCGACACCATCATCTGCCCCATCTCCGCCAAGACGGGCATGGGCATCGACAACCTGCTGGACATGGTGGTCCTCACCGCCGAGATGCGGGAGCTGAAGGCCAACCCCAACCGCTCCGCCCACGGCGCGGTCATCGAGGCCCGGCTGGACAAGGGCCGCGGCCCCGTGGCCACCCTGCTGGTGCAGAACGGCACCCTGAAGCAGGGCGACGTGATCATCGCCGGCACCGCCGTGGGCCGTGTCCGGGCCATGACCAACGACAAGGGCCAGAAGGTCACCGAGGCCGGCCCCTCCGTCCCCGTGGAGATCATCGGCATGGGCGAGGTGCCCGAGGCCGGCGACGACTTCCACGCCGTGGCCGACGAGCGCATGGCCCGCGAGCTGGCCGAGCAGCGCAAGTCCGAGCAGAAGAACGCCCTGAACAGCAATGTGGGCAAGGTCACCCTGGAGGACCTGTTCAGCCAGATCCAGGCCGGCGAGATGAAGAACCTGAACGTCATCGTCAAGGCCGACGTGCAGGGCTCCGCCGAGGCGGTGAAGTCCTCCCTGGAGAAGCTGACCAACGAGGAGGTCCGGGTGCGGGTCATCCACTGCGCCGTGGGCGCCATCAACGAGTCCGACGTGATGCTGGCCGCCACCTCCGGGGCCATCATCGTGGGCTTCAACGTGCG
>CASEKM010000014.1 GCA_949288405.1 uncultured bacterium
AGAGCCTTGCCTCTCTCTGCATACTCCTTCTTTGGCCGCTACATGACCCAAACCCGGCGTATGCTTGACGCATAGCCGGCTTTCTCGACAAGCTGAGAAAGACATCTGCAAAAAGCAGATGTCTTTCTTTTTGGTACGCCCGAAGGGACTCGAACCCCCAACATTCAGAACCGGAATCTGACGCTCTATCCATTGAACTACGGGCGCATTTCAAATGCTCAATTAGTATAGCAGGATTCTAAAAATTTGTAAAGGGTTAATTTGCAAAAAATCAAAATTTTTTGCGGGACAGAGGGGGAGCGGCGGCCTTTACTCCTGAGCCCGGGCGTGGTATGATAGACCGGAATCGAGACAGGGAGGAAACGGCCATGGCGGATTGGAGAAAAAACGCGGTGCACACGGTGGAGGTCACCGGCTATACCGCGGAGGGGCTAGGTGTGGCCCGTCTGGAGGGCAGAGTGATCTTTATACCTGGGACCATCCGGGGGGAGAGCTGGCAGGTCCAGCTTTTGAAGGTCAGAACGAATGTGGCCTGGGCCAAGAGCGTCAAGCTGCTGGTTCCGTCGCCGGAGCGCCTGGAGCCGGACTGCCCGCTGGCGGGGCGCTGCGGCGGCTGTCAATACCGGCACATGACCTACCGGGAGGAGCTGGAGGCCAAGCGGCAGCGGGTCCAGGACGCCCTGACCCGGGTGGGAGGGGCCTCCCTGGAGCTGCCCCCGGTGCTGGGGGCGGAGCGGCCCCTGCGCTACCGGAACAAGGTACAGTTTCCCGTGGCCCGGGAGCGGCAGGGCCTGGCGGTGGGATACTACCGGGCCAGGAGCCACGACGTCCTGGACGTGGAGGACTGCCTGCTCCAGCCGGAGGGGGTGACCGCCCTGCGGCGGGCCTTCAAGAACTGGATGGAGCGGTACCGGGTGCCCGCCTATGACGAGGGCAGCGGCAGCGGCCTCATCCGGCACCTGTATGTGCGGACCAACCGGAAGGGGGAGGCCCTGTGCTGTGTGGTGGCCAACGGAAGGCGCATCCCCCATGCGCCGGAGCTGGTGCAGGCCCTGCGGCAGGCGGAGCCCGCCCTGGCGGGCCTGGTGCTGAACACCAACACCAGGGACACCAACGTGATCCTGGGACCGGATTACCGCACTGTCTGGGGACAGGATTTCCTGGAGGAGGAGCTGTGCGGGATGACCTTCCGGCTGTCGGTGCCCTCCTTCTTCCAGATCAACCGGGCGCAGACGGAGCGCCTCTACGAGAAAGCGCTGGAATTTGCCGCCCTCACGGGGCAGGAGACAGTGTTGGACCTGTACTGCGGCATCGGGACCATCTCCCTGGCCCTGGCCCGGAGGGCGGGGCAGGTGATCGGAGCGGAGATCGTCCCAGAGGCGATCGAGGACGCTGAGGCCAACGCCCGGCGCAACGGAGTGGCCAACGTCCGGTTCCTGTGCGGGGACGCGGGGCAGGCGGCGTTCCAGCTGGCTCAGGAGGGGGTCCGCCCCCAGGTGATCTGCGTGGACCCGCCCCGGAAGGGCCTGGCCCCGGAGGTGCCGGAGGTCCTGGCCTCCATGGTCCCGGAGCGGATCGTCTATGTGTCCTGCGACCCCGCCACCCTGGCCCGGGATGTGAAGCGCTTCGGAGCGCTGGGCTACCAGGCGGAGCAGGCCCAGGCCGTGGACCTGTTTCCCAGGACCCAGCATGTGGAGACGGTCCTGCTGCTGAAAAAAACTTCACCGCAGGGGGCGGAAGGAGCCGGGGCGAGGCCGGCAGCAAAATAGTCGGCCGCAGATGTACACAGATGTGCAACTTTGAAGAGATCCCCAGGATAGGTAGGGGGAGGAAAAACTGTCATGATGTGCCAAAGCACAGGCGCACGGCCCAGGCGGCGGCCAAAAAGCCGGTGAGGTCGGCGCACAGGGCCGCGGGGATGGCGTACCGGGTCCTGGACACCCCCACCGCCCCGAAATAGACGGCGATGGTGTAGAAGGTGGTCTCCGTGGAGCCCAGCATCACCGCCGCCACCCGGCCCAGGTAGGAGTCCGGGCCGTAAGCGCCGATGAGCTCCGCGCCCACACCCAGGGCGGCGGAGCCGCTGATGGGCCGCACCAGCATCAGAGGGAGCACCTCGCCGGGGATCCCCGACCGGTCCAGAAGGGGAGCGAGGGCGCGGGCGGCCAGCTCCAGGGCACCGGAGGCCCGGAGCATGTACACCGCCGTCATCAGGGCCACGAGGGCGGGGACGATGCGGAACAGGACCTCCAAGCCCTCACCGGCCCCCCGGAGAAGGGCGTCGTATACGTCGATCCCCCGGAAGACGCCGTACAGCGCTACCCCTCCGATGGTCAGGGGGACCACCATGGTGAACAACAGATCCATCCCTCAATCCCTCCAGACCCGAGACAGGAGCTTGCAGGCGGCGACCCCCACGCCCACAGACAGCAGCGAGGCCAGCCACACGGCGGGCAGGATGTCAAAGGGGGCGGAGCTCCCCGCCGCCGCCCGGACGGTGGCTACTGTGGTGGGGATCAGCTGGATGGAGGCGGTATTGCACACCACCAGCATGCACATGGGGTCGGAGGCCCGGCCGGGGCTTCCCCTGGCCATCCGGCGGCAGGCCTCGATGCCCAGGGGGGTGGCCGCGTTGCCCAGTCCCAGCAGGTTGGCGGACACATTGGCGGAGATGCTGTCCATGACCGCCCGGTCCCGGGCGGCCTGGGGAAACAGGAGCCGGAGCACCGGCCGGAGCAGCCGGGATAATTTGTCCGCCAGCCCGGAGCGCCGCATGACCTCCATGACCCCCGTCCACAGACACAGCATCCCCGCCATGGAGACGGACAGCTCCACCGCCGCCTGGGCGCCCTCTACCGCTGCGGAGGCCACCTGATCGGCCTGTCCGGTGGCCAGCCCGCACAAAATGGCCAGCGCCACCATCCCGGTCCACATCCAAGCCATGGTCATCGGCCCACCCCCTCGTCCCATTTATACGGAGGTGATTTCGGGGAAAATACCCAATTTTGTTCGACAAAATTTGTTCTATTTTTTTATTTTCTCAAACCTTAAGGAAATAATTTGTCGGTTTTTGCAATATTTTCACATAGGTGGTTGACAGAATCGATCTTTGTAGTATAATTAGATTTGCCGTTTTCGGTATTCTTTTACAGATTCCGTGCCGTCTCGATGGGTTTACCCTCCGGGGTGGTTACAAGGAAAGGATGGTTAACTTGAAATCTACCGGCATTGTGCGAAAAGTGGACGAACTAGGCCGTATTGTACTCCCCATTGAACTGCGCCGCACCCTGGACATTGCGGAGAAGGACTCTCTGGAAATCTATATGGACGGACCCTCCATTGTGCTCAAGAAGTACCAGCCCGCCTGCATCTTCTGTGACGACGCCAAGGACGTGATCGTATTCCACGGGAAGAATATCTGCCCCAAGTGCATCAAGGCCCTCCAGGAGGCCCTGGCCAACGATTGAACGTTGGGTCTGCGGGTCAAAGACATACATACTCCGTTCCCGGTGGAGCGGAGTTTCTTTTTGCCAAAAACGCCGTCTGCGCGGATCAGCGCAGACGGCGTTTAAAATGATTGGGAGCTTACGACACGAAAATGGCATTTGGATAGGTCTGCTGGATCCGGGCATCGGGGTAATGCTGGTCTAAAAAGCGCTCCACTCCGTTTTGCGGGGGAGTGCCCAGGGCGGCGCGCTCTGCGTAGCGGCCAAACGCCGCGGCGGAAATGAGCATATTTCCAGCCATAAAAATCACCAAGCACCAGGTGAGGATCTTGCCCGTCCGCATGGACAGGCGCTCGATGAGGGCGGACAGGCGGGGATAGCAGCCCTTCAGCCATACCACTGCGGCGATGCCCCAGAAGAAGCAGTACAGCAGATTGATCCGCCCGCCCAGGTTGAAGGGGATGTGGCTGTAGTCCCAGAAGACTGTGCCGAACAGCAGTTCTGACACCACGGAGCACCCGTACTCATAGGCGCCCCCCAGCACAGTGCCGAAGACAAAGATGAAGCTGTCGCTTCGGTCCCGGTAGCGGTAGAGCAAGAGGGTGAGCAGCACCGCGCCGAAGCCCCATACGATAGAGAAGGGGCCGTAGAGCACGCTGCTGCGGCTCATCCACACGCCGGCTGTAAGGCGGCAGAAGATGGTCTCTATCATGTCGCCCCCCAGGGCCCCGATGAAAAAGAGACAGGCCAGCTTGTAGAAGCCGCAGCCCTGGGCGAACACCTGGGCGGGGGCGGCCTTCTGCCGCCGCTCTGTCTTCAGACGCTCCTTCTCCAGACTGGGGTAGGCCCGGGCCATACGGCGCTGGATGTACCGGGTGACCGCGTTGTCCAGCAGCTCCGAAAGGCGCTTCCAGCGCAGCGAGATCTGGCTGGGCTCCCGCAGACTGCCGCTGAGTTGAAGGACGGCGGCTCCCGATCCCAGAAAGTCGATGAGAAGCAGGATGAAAATGACCCACAGCAGGATATTTCCCACAGACCGGGGCAGCCAGCCGGCGAAGGTCACGATCAGGGGGTTGCCCACAAACAGGCACAGCAGGGACAGTACGCCCCACACCAGGGAGTATTTCAGACAGATGTGGCCGTTGAAGTTCCAAGGGACGTTGGAGTAGTCCCACCACTTCTGCCTGAAGATCCGCTCCAGCAGGACGCCGGTGATCAGTTCCAAGGCGGTGGCCAGCAGGGCGCCGCCAATGAACAAAAAGATGGGCGCGCTTCTCAGCTCAGGCAGGAAGATGGCAAACAGGACCGCGGCCAGGCCGTACACTGGGGAGAACGGGGCGTTAAGAAAGCCCCGGTTCAGCAGGCGGCCTTTTCTGGCCGCGGCGGCTGCGGTCTCCATGAGCCAGCCCAGGAACGAGTAGATGAGAAAGAACCAGGCGAGTTGATACAGGGTATAGTCCATAAAAGCTCCTTGTTGTCAGTTGGGCAGCTCAGCCCGGCGGCCGGGAACGGAGCCCGTCAGCGCCCTTGGAAGAAGGCCAAGATTTCCGCCTGAGAGGCGCTGACCGAGCCCTGCACGAACTCGGGCTTCCCGCCGCCCCGGCCGCAGAGGGCCTGATTCAGCTCCTTGGCCAGCGGCAGCAAGTCCCCGCCGGGGAGCCCGGCGGCGTACTTGTACCCCTGGCCGTCCGCGCCGGAAAAGCACACGCACCGGCCGCCGCAGGCCTCCTGTACCGCGCCGGTGAGGCGGCGCAGGCCGTCGGGGGAGAGCCCCGGCTCAAAGAGGACGGTGTCCCCCGCTCCCCGGTACTGGAGGGCCAGAGCGGCGAAGCGCTCCTCCTCCATGGCGTGGATGCGGGACTTGAGGGCCTGAGTCTCCTCCAGCAGGCGCTCCACCCCGGCGGCGGTCTCCATGACCTTGGCGGAGGTCAGGTTGGAGACAAGCCGGTTTTGCTCCCAGGCCTGGGAGAGGGTGCGGAAGGCCCGCCCGCCGCACACCAGCTCGATGCGCACCCCGGAGCGGAACTTCTGGCAGGACAGCAGCTTTACCAGCCCCACCTGGCCGGAGGAGGACACGTGGGTGCCGCAGCAGGCGCAGGTGTCCGCCCCGGGGAAGGAGACGATGCGCACCTGGCCCTCGATGGCCTTCTTGCTCCGGTACTCCAGAGCTTCCAGCTTCCGGGGGGAGGGATAGGAGACCTGGACCGGGTGGTCCTCCCAGATATAGCGGTTGGCCGCCGCCTCCAGCGCCTCCACCTGCTCCTGGGAGAGCTCCACGTTGAGGTCGATGGTGATGACGTCGGACCCCATGTGAAAGCCCACGTTGTCACAGCCGTACATCCCGTGGGCCAGGCCGGAGACGATGTGCTCCCCGGAGTGGTGCTGCATCAGGTCGAAGCGGCGGCGCCAGTCGAGCTGGCCCTCCACCTGGGCGCCGGGCTCCAGAGGGGCGGAACAGGTGTGGACCACGCGGCCCTCCCGCTCGTGGACCTCCAGCACCTGGACGCCGCCCAGGGTGCCCAGGTCATAGGGCTGCCCGCCCCCCTCTGGATAGAAGGCGGTCTGGTCCAACGTGACGTCCCAGCCCTTTTTCCCCTGGGCGCAGGCGAGCACCTGGGCGGAGAACCGGGTGAGATAGGGATCTTTTTCGTACAGCTTTTCCATGGTGAGACCTCGGATCCTGATAAAATTTTGACAGCGTAAACCGTATTATACCACAGCGGCCTGCAAAAGGCAAAGCGCGCCGCCGGACGGATTTTTTAGGAAAAAGTGAAAAAGTGCTCTGATCTGCGGAAAAAGCGGCGGGGGGTTGCCAAATGAAGCCGCTTCGGATATAATAAAAGTGCATGGAAGGCATTTAAAGGAGTTGTTATTTTGTTTTCCCTGATAAAGCCGAAGAAGTGCGCCCTGGCCCTGCTGGGCAGCGCCATTCTTGCCTTCGGCCTGTACAATGTCCATGCCCTTTCCGGTGTGACCGAGGGCGGTGTATTGGGCATGACCCTGTTTCTGCACCACTGGCTGGGACTGTCCCCGGCCGTAACGGGGTTGGTAATGAACGCAGCCTGCTATCTGATGGGCTGGAGACTGCTGGGGCGGGAGTTTATCGCCTACTCCATTGTGGCGGGAGGCGGGTTCTCCATCTTTTACGCCGTGGTGGAGCAGTTTGATCCCCTGTGGCCCCAGCTGGCGGAGCACCCCCTTCTGGCGGCGGTGCTGGGCGCCCTGTTCGTGGGCTGCGGCGTGGGCCTGAGCGTTCGGGCCGGAGGAGCCCCCGGCGGGGACGACGCCCTGGCCATGAGCATCTCCACCCTCACCCGCTGGGACATCCAGTGGGCCTACCTCATCAGCGACCTGGTGGTACTGGCCCTGTCGGTCACCTACATTGACCTGGAGCGGCTGGGCTGCTCTCTGCTGACGGTGGTCCTGTCCGGGCAGATCATCGGCCTGGTCCAGCGTGTGGGCCGCCGGGAGCAGGAGGAGACGGCGCAGCCGGGATCTCCTGTGGAGGAACAGCTGTAATCGAGACACGGCGCGGGGATCGGACGCCTTCCATGAAAAAAGATCCGCTGAAAAGCGGCCCCCGTGCAGGCGTGTGAAATAAGAAGAGAGGCCCCCCTCGGGGTCCGGGACATCCCGGACTGCCCGAGGGGGGCCTTCTGGTCGTTATGCAAACATGGGGGAGGACAGGTACCGGTCCCCGGAGTCAGGGAGGATGACCACGATGGTCTTGCCGGCGTACTCGGGCCGCTTGGCCAGCGCTCCCGCCGCCCACAGGGCGGCCCCGGAGGAGATGCCAACCAGGATGCCCTCGGTGCGGACGATGTCCCGGCCGGCGGCGAAGGCGTCCTCGTCCTTCACCCGGAGCACCTGGTCGTAGATGGTGCGGTCCAGGGTGTCGGGGATGAAATTGGAGCCGATGCCCTGGATCTGGTGGGGGCCCGCCTGACCGCCGGAGAGGAGGGGGGAGGCGTCCGGCTCCACCGCCGCCACCTGGAGGGCGGGATTGCGCTCCTTCAAGTACCGGGCGGTGCCCGAGAGGGTGCCGCCGGTGCCCACACAGGCCACGAATACGTCCACCTGCCCCTGGGTGTCTGTCCAGATCTCCGGTCCGGTGGTGCGGTAGTGGGCGTCCGGGTTGGCGGGGTTGGAGAACTGGTCGGGGATGTAGCTGCCGGGGATGGAGCGGGAGAGCTCGGCGGCCCTGTCCACCGCCCCCTGCATCCCCAGGGCCCCGGGGGTGAGGACCAGCTCGGCCCCGTAGGCGGCCAGCATGGCCCGCCGCTCGGCGCTCATGGTGTCCGGCATGGTGAGGATCACCCGGTAGCCCCGAGCGGCGGCCACACAGGCCAGACCGATGCCGGTGTTGCCGGAGGTGGGCTCGATGATGGTCCCGCCGGGCTTCAGCAGTCCCCTTGCCTCCGCGTCCAGGATCATGGACAGGCCCACCCGGTCCTTGGCGGAGCCGGCGGGATTCAGATATTCCAGCTTGGCCAGCACCCGGGCCTGAAACTGGTGCTTGGCGCCGTAGCGGTTCAGCTCCAGCAGGGGGGTATGGCCGACAAGTTCTTCCACGCTGTGGGCAATGGCGGACATAGACGATTCCTCCTTAAAAAATAACGGATGCTTTGATGATACCGCCCGGCCCCCGGGTTGTCAACCGGCCCCCTTGCAAAAGAAAAAAGTTTTCGTATAATAGGACATGTGGGCGGCCGGCGGCCGCCCCTGACCATACCGCTGCGCGGCGGAGCCCCAAAAGGAGGAACACAGGAATGAAAGTAGGACTGGTGCTGGAGGGCGGGGCCCTTCGGACGATTTTTTCCACCGGCGTGTTTGACGCCATGCTGGAGAAAGACCTGATGGCCGACTATGTGATCGGCGTCTCCGCGGGGATCGCCTACGGCGTGAGCTATGTGTCCAGGCAGCCCCGGCGGAACCTGGAGATCCTCACCCGCTTTGCCAACGACCGGCGGTATATGGGCCTGAAAAACCTGATCGACCGGCGCAACCGCAGCTACTTCGGCCTGGAGTTTTCCTACGAGACCATTCCCAACCAGCTGGTCCCCTTTGATTATGATACCTTCGCCGCCTTCCCGGGCAGCGTGGAGGCGGTGGTGACCAACCTGGAGACGGGACAGGCGGAGTACAAGGAGGTGCCCCGGCGGGATGAGAAATTCCTTCTCCTCCAGGCCACCTGCGCCATGCCGCTTATGTTTCCCATCTATTGGCTGGATGGCAAGCCCTATCTGGACGGCGGAGCCGCCGAGGCGGTGCCCTACCGCCGGGCCTTTGAGCAGGGGTGCGACCGGGCGGTGGTCATCCTCACCAAGCCCCGCAGCTTTGTCCGCAGACAGGAGAAGCTGCTCCCCCTGATCCAGCGGCGCTACCGGGAGTACCCCAATTTCTGCCGGACCATGGCGGAGCGGGCGGACCGGGACAACCGCGCCCGACAGGAGCTGTTCCAGCTGGAGCGGGAGGGGAAGGCGCTGGTCATCGCCCCGGAGTCCCTCCACGGGGTGGGCCGCATCGAGCACAACGTGGATAAGCTGCGGATGCTGTGGGCCGAGGGCTATCAGCAGGGCATGGAGCGCATGGAGGAGCTGCGGGCCTTCATGGGCCGGTAGTGCCGGCGTCCAGGGCGAAGGCGGCCAGCGCGTCCCCCAGAAGGGTAAAAAAGGCGGCCATCCGGGCCAGCTCCTCCTGGGACCGGCCCTGAGCCAGCGAGGCCGCCGCGGCCATCGCCCCCGCCGCCAGGGGCCCGGCGGGCAGTTGAAACACAGACAAGAAAAAACCACCTCCCCGCCATTCTATGAGAAGGGCGGAGGGGTGGTTTTGCTGTATCTGGGTCTGGAGGGCGGCGTTCCCTCAGTCCTCCAGCATCCGGTAGCCGATGCCCAGCTCGGTGAGGACGTACTTGGGCTCGGAGGGGTTCTCCTTGAGCTTGCGGCGGATGTTAGCCATGTTCACCCGGAGGATCTGGTTGCTGCTGCTGCCGTAGGGGCCCCACACGTGCTCCAGGATGAAGTCGTAGGTGAGCACCTTGCCCGCGTGGATGCACAGCAGCTCCAGGATCTTGAACTCGTTCTGGGTGAAGTGGATCTCCTCCCCGTTGAGGAGCACCTGGTGCTTGGCGATGTCCACCGTCAGGTCCTTGATGTGGTACACGTCCTTCTGGGAGCCCTGGCTCAGCTTCAGCCGGTCGGACCGGCGCAGGGTGGTGCGCACCCGGGCCAGCATCTCGGACACGCCGAAGGGCTTGACGATGTAGTCGTCCGCCCCCATGTCCAGGGCCTTTACCTTCTCCGACTCCCGGTCCCGGGCGGAGATGATGATGACCGGGGTCTCCTGGGGCAGGCCGGTCACCTGCTGGAGGATCTCCATGCCGTCCAGATCGGGCAGGCCCAGGTCCAGCAGCACCAGGTCGGGGCTGTGGGAAAAGAACAGGGACAGGCCCTCCTTTCCGCTGAAGGCGGGGATGGACTTATAGTCATTGGCGTTCAGTGCCCGGCAGATAAAGTTGCTGATGGTGCGCTCGTCTTCGATCACAAGGATCACTCGTTTTTCATTCATCCTTCTCTTCCTCCATGGGAAGCCCGAAGCGGAACACCGCGCCGCCCTCCGGGGCGTTGCCGGCGGCAAAGAAACCGCTGTGGGCTCTGATAATACTCTGACAGACGGACAGGCCGATCCCCATTCCCCGGGAGGAATCTCCCGACAGATTGTCCTCCAGGGGGCGGCCCAGCTGGACCGCCTGGCTCACTTCAGGGGAGATCCCCTTTCCGTGGTCCCGCACCTCCACCACAGCCCAGTCCTCCTGGCGGAAGAGGCACAGGCGGATGTGTTCCCGGTCCCCCGAGTGGCGGATGGCGTTTTCCAGCAGGTTGACGATCACCTGTTTGATGAGCATGGGCTCCATGGCCAAAAACAGGATGTCGTCAGACATCTCCAGGGAGATGGGGTAGTCGGGGAAGCGCCGGCGGATGGTGAGCAGGGCGTCCCCCGCCACCTCCTCCAGCAGCTCCTCCTGCTTCTTCATGGGCATGACCCCGTCCCGGATCTTGGTGATGGACAGCAGGTTCTCCACCATGGCGATGAGGGAGTCGGCGTCGCTCTTGATGTCCTGCACCAGAGAGGCGTTTTTCTCTGAGGCGGCGATCTCCTCGCTGGAGAGCAGCACCGAGGCCGCGCCGGAGATGGCGGTGAGGGGGGTGCGCAGGTCGTGGGACACCGCCCTTAAAATGTTTCCCCGAATGGTCTCCCGGTCCGCCTGGAGCTGAATGGCATTTTTCTCCTCATTGAGCTTGGCGTTGAGCTCGTAGAGCTCCTTGGCGTCCTTTTCCCGCTTGGCCGCCTCCACCGCCTGGAGCTTCACCCGGGAGGTGAGGGCGCACACCATCACCGACATGGCCATCATGCTGAGCATGGCCACCGGATATCCGGCATAGCTCAGGGAGAAGGCGTGGTAGGGGTACATAAAAAAGTAGTTGATGAAAAAGCCGCTGAGCAGGGCGGCCGCCACACCGTAGAAGTACCCGTCCGTCAGCAGGGAGATGAGCATGACCGCCAGGGTGAACACCAGATCGGAGTTGTTCTCCTCCCCGGTGTGCTGGAGCAGGAGCCCGCTGAACCAGTAGGCGGCCAGCAGGAGCACCGAGGTGGTCAGCAGGTCCCGGAGCACCGGGGGCAGGAAGCGCGCCAGATCCTGATAGCCCCGGTACAGCTTGGAAAAGGGATGTCTCGGCATCTGTGTGCACCTCCGCTCTCTGGCGGCCGCCGGGGCCGCGCTTTTTCGACTTTCTTATTATAACAGGAAGCGGGGGATGCGTAAAGAGTTGGAAGGGGCCCTTTCCCGGCGGAAACGATTTTTTTCCCGGGAAAACCGGTCCAAGTCCGAAATTTGGGAAGAAGGCCTTGCATCCCGGCCATTCTATGATGTAGAATAATGGGGTTAATATCCCACCAAAGAGACAGGAGGGTCAAAATTATGGCGGAAGAACTGAAAACCGGCATCCCCGAGAAGGGGGAGCCCGCTCCCAGCCAGAACTTTATCCATGAATTTATCGCGGAGGACATCGCCCCCGGCGGCCGCTGCGCCGGCATGCAGGTGCACACCCGCTTTCCACCCGAGCCCAACGGGTATCTCCACATCGGCCACTGCAAGGCCCTGATCATCGACTTCGGCTCCGCCGAGAAGTTCGGCGGCATCTGCAACCTGCGCATGGACGACACCAACCCCGCCAAGGAGGACACCGAGTTCGTGGACGCCATCCAGGAGGACATCCACTGGCTGGGCTTCGACTGGGGGGACCGGTTCTACTACGGCTCCGACTACTTCGAGAAGACCTATGAGCTGGCGGTGGGCCTCATCAAGAAGGGCCTGGCCTACGTGTGCGAGCTCACCCCCGAGCAGTTCAAGGAGTACCGGGGCGACACCAACACCCCCGCCCGCTCCCCCTGGCGGGACCGGCCCATCGAGGAGTCCCTGGACCTGTTTGAGCGCATGAAGAACGGGGAGTTCCCCGAGGGCAAGTACACCCTCCGGGCCAAGATCGATCTGGAGAGCGGCAACTTCAACATGCGTGACCCGGTGCTCTACCGCATCCGATATATCGAGCACCACCGGCAGGGGACGAAATGGTGCATCTTCCCCATGTACGACTTTGCCCACCCCATCCAGGACGCCCTGGAGGGCATCACCCACTCCCTGTGCTCCCTGGAATATGAGGACCACCGGCCCCTGTACAACTGGGTCATCGAGCACACCGACGTGCCCAGTAAACCCCGGCAGATCGAGTTTGCCCGCCTGAACATCGACCACACCGTCATGTCCAAGCGGAAGCTGCGCAAGCTGGTGGAGGACGGCTATGTCTCCGGCTGGGACGATCCCCGGATGCCCACCCTGTGCGGCCTGCGCCGCCGGGGCTATACCCCCGCCTCCATCCGCAACTTCTGCGACCGCATCGGCGTGGCCAAGAACCCCTCCACTGTGGAGTACGGCTTTTTGGAGCACTGCCTGCGGGAGGACCTGAACGAGCACGCCCAGCGGGTGATGGCGGTGCTGCGCCCCGTCGAGCTGACCATCACCAACTACCCCGAGGGTCAGAGCGAGGAGGTAGAGGTGGAGAACAACCCCAACGACCCGGAGGCCGGCACCCGTACCGTCACCTTCTCCCGGCACCTGTATGTGGAGGCCGACGACTTCCTGGAGACCCCCATCCCCAAGTATAAGCGCCTGTACCCCGACGGCCCCGAGTGCCGCCTGAAGGGGGCCTATCTGATCCGCTGCACCGGCTGCGTCAAGGACGAGGCCGGAAACGTGGTGGAGGTGCTGGCCGAGTACGACCCGGAGTCCCGGGGGGGCAACCCCGCCGACGGCCGGAAGGTGAAGGGGGCCACCATCCACTGGGTGGACGCCGCCACCGCCGTGGACGCCCAGGTGCGGCTGTACGACAACCTGTTCACCGACCCCGACCCGGACGCCGGGGACAAGAACTTCCTGGACTGCCTGAACCCCAAGTCCCTGGAGGTGCTGGACGGCTGCAAGCTGGAGGCCTCTCTGGCCGGCGCGCAGGCCCCCTCCCAGTACCAGTTCCTGCGGCTGGGTTACTTCTGTGTAGACAGCAAGGACTCCAAGTCCGGCGCCCTGGTGTTCAACCGGGCGGTGAGCCTGAAGGATAGCTTTAAGGCTGGAAAATAAATCCCATACCCGGACCGGGGCGGCCAGACAGGCCGCCCCGGATTTTCAGATAGCGGAAATGCCGGC
>CASEKM010000015.1 GCA_949288405.1 uncultured bacterium
CCCCAACTGCATCATCACCCCCCACATGTCCTGGGGCGCCAAGGAGGCCCGCCAGCGCATCATGGACATCACCGTGGAGAACGTGAAGGCCTATCTGGACGGCGCTCCGGTGAATGTTGTCAACAAGTAAGACAGTTTCTCTTCGTTAAAAACCCTGAAGAGCCGCGGAACGGGGACGCTCCGCGGCTTTTCCTTAACCAGCCGCCCCGGCGGGCGGCGGCAGGAGCGGCAAGGAGGCCCGTATGGTCAATGTACTGCTGGTGGTGCCCTATCAGGAGCTTCAAAAGACCTTTGAGGACTATGTAGCGACGCTGGACACCCGAGACCTGAAAATCGACATACTCCACCTGTATGGGAGCCGGTTTTACGCCAAGGACATGGAGAAGTACCAGATCGTGGCCGCCCGAGGCATCACCGGGCGGACCATCCGGGTCCGGTACCCCCAGGTGTCCTTTGTGGAGATCGCGGTGACCAGCGACGACATCATCAACGCCCTGGACGAGTGCGTCCGCCGGTTCGGGCGCAAGCGCATCGCCATCATCCTCACCGACTCCGCCGTGTGCAGCGAGTCCAGCCTCCGCCGGCTCAGCGGACTGGACCTGCAAATCTTCTACGTGTTCGGAGAGGAGGACCTGGACGGCGTCATCCAGGAGGCGGTCCAGCGGGGCTTTGAGTGCGTGGTGGGCGGACTGACGGTGTGCAGCCGCTGCCAGGAGCTGGGCATCCCCTCCGCCTTCATCCACACGGGGAAGGAGGCGGTGGAGCGCACCATCCGCACCGCGGTGGAGACGGCCAAGGGCATCAACCGGGAGCAGCTCCAGAGCCAGCTGCTGCGCACCCTGCTGGACCACAACCACAACGGGGTGCTGGCCTGCGACGGCCGGGGGCAGATCGTGGCGGCCAACGTCCAGGCCAAGCGCATCCTGGGCTTTGACCCGGAGGCGCACCTGCGGGGGCAGCAGATCGACCAGTTGCTCCCGGACGTGCAGTGGCGGAAGGCGGCGGCCGACGGGGTGACCCTGGACGCCATGCGCCAGTTCCCCACCGGGATGACGGTGCTCCAGTGCGCCCCCCTCCACCTGGCCGGGGGCGAGACCGGCGTGCTCCTCACCATCCAGAACGCGGAGATGATCCGGGACACCGACTCCAAGATCCAAAAGCAGGTGCGCCAGTCGGGCTTTACCGCCCGGTACACCTTTGAGGATATCATCGCCGGCACCCCGGAGATGAAACAGCGGCTGGCCTATGCCTATAAGTACGCCCAGACGGACGCCAGCGTGCTCATCCTGGGGGAGACGGGGACGGGCAAGGAGATGTTCGCCCAGTCCATCCACAACGCCAGCGGCCGGGCCAGCTACCCCTTCGTGCCGGTGAACTGCGCCGCCCTGCCGGAGCAGCTGCTGGAGAGCGAGCTGTTCGGCTACAGCGAGGGCGCCTTCTCCGGGGCCCAGAAGGGGGGCAAGGTGGGCCTGTTCGAGCTGGCCCACAAGGGGACCATCTTCCTGGACGAGATCGGGGAGATGCCCCTGGACCTGCAGGCCAAGCTGCTGCGGGTCCTCCAGGAGAAGAACATCCGGCGCATCGGGGACAACAAGATCATCCCCGTGGACGTGCGGGTGATCTCCGCCACCAACGTGAGCATCCACGATAAGATCATGGCGGGCACCTTCCGGCGGGACCTGTACTACCGGATCAACCTGCTGGAGCTGCGCCTGCCCCCGCTGCGGCAGCGGCCGGAGGACGTGGAGCTGATTTTCCGGCAGATGCTGGAGCGGTTCAGCCGGGAGAACGGCCGCCCCGTGCCCGCGGTCACCCCGGAGGCGGCGGCCATCATGCGCCGGTACCCCTGGTACGGCAACGTGCGGGAGCTGCGGAATTTCAGCGAGCGGCTCACCATCCTCAACGAGGAGCCGGTGATCACCCCCGCCCAGCTGAAAATGGCGGGGCTGTTCGAGCTGGAGCGCCCCGCCGGGGCGGAGGAGCAGCCGGCGGCGGCCGGGGCGGTCCCCGCCGGACCGGTTCGGAAGCGGAAGGCCGACCTGGCCAAGGAGATGGGCATCAGCCGCACTACCCTGTGGCGGCGGAGCAAGCGCAAGGCCCAGGAGGAACAAGATGAAACGAAATGAAACATAAAATGTTTCAAAATGAACAATAATGTTTCAAAATCGTTTCAGGCTGTTACAGCGCTTTCGGACAAGTTGTATGAGGACTCAGGGCGATCTCAAACCCGCCTTATCAAAAACGTACAAAATTCGATTGTTAAATTTAGGGGAAACGAATAAAAAATAAAATGACCCCGGCAAAAAACCGGGGCGGAGAAAAACTTGGCACGCGGCTTGCTTAATTAAATATTATCAATAAAATTTCCGGCGGGGAAGGCCGGAATTTTGGAAGGATGATTGAAAATGGAAGCAAGAAAGCCTGTCCTTGGGATCCTGATGGGGGATTCCGCCGGCGTCGGCCCCGAGCTGGTCGCCAAACTGGCAGTGAAGAATTTTTATTCCGACTACTGCCGCCCCATCATCATCGGCGACGTTCGCATCTTTGAGAACGCCCTGAAGGTGGTGGGCGGGGACGCCCCCCACTACACCATCTCCTCCGTGGCGGAGGCCGACTGGGAGAAGGGCCTGCCCATTCTCGACCAGCACGACCAGGACCCCGCCCAGGTGAAGATGGGCCAGCTGAACATGATGTGCAGCGTCAGCGTGAACAACATGCTGGAGCTGGCCGTCAACCTGTGCAAGAGCGGCGAGCTGGAGGGCTTCTGCTTCGCCCCCTTCAACAAGAACGGCATGAAGCTGGCCGGCTGCAAGTATGAGAGCGAGCACCACGTGATGGCCCACCTGTTCGGCGTGGCCGACCAGCCCTTCGGCGAGATCAACGTGGCCGGCGGCATGTGGACCACCCGCACCACCAGCCATATCCCCATCAAGGAGGTCAGCGACAACCTGACCGTGGAGAAGATCTTCCGGGCCATCACCCTGTGCAACTCCACCCTGAGAATGGCCGGCTTTGCCGATCCCCGCATCGGCGTGGCGGCCCTGAACCCCCACTGCGGCGAGGGCGGCCTGTGCGGCCGGGAGGAGATCGACGTGATCGCCCCCGCCATCGAGAAGGCCAAGGAGAACGGCATGAACGCCATGGGCCCCTTCTCCTCCGACATCCTGTTCGTCAAGGCCTTCAACGGCGACTTTGACGGCGTGGTCACCATGTACCACGACCAGGGCCAGATCGCCCTGAAGCTGAAGGGCTTCGACGGCGGCATCACCATCGCCGGCGGTCAGCCGGTCCCCGTTGTCACCTGCGGCCACGGCACCGCCTATGACATCGCGGGGAAGAACATCGTTCACACAGCGTCCTTTGAGAACGCGGTGAAAATGGCCAGCCAGATGGCTGTCCACAACAAAAAGTGAGAAAGTGAGAAGAATAGGGAGGTAATCAAATGAAAAAATTTGGTACCAAGCAGGTCATGCCCCTGCTGCTGGCCCTCCTGGCCATTGTATGGCTGGTGGTGGGCCTGGGCGAGTTCGGGTTCTGGGTCGAGGGTACCGGCCCGTCCCCGGCCTTTGTGCCCACCATCGTCAGCGTCCTGCTGCTGGCCATGTCCGTGATCCAGTTCATCCGGTCCTTTAAGGAGGCGCCCTCCAAGTACCACAAGGACGAGTTTCTGTTCATCGGCGCCCTGGTGATCCTGCTGGCCTGCGTGTACATCATCGGCATGCTGCCCTCCATGACCATCTTCCTGCTGGTCTGGATGAAGGGCGTGGAGAAGGCCCCCTGGTCCCACACCCTGATCGTGACCGTGGGCACCATGGCCGTTCTCATCGGCGTGTTCGCCATCTGGCTGCAGGTGCGCTTCCCCATGGGCATCATCCTGGACACGCTGCTGTAAGGAGGGAAGGTACGTATGGAAAATGTAATGAACCTTTTGATGGGCTTCGGCACCGTGTTCTCTCCCGAGAACCTGGGCGTGTGCCTTCTGGGCTCCGTCCTGGGCCTGATCGTGGGCGCCATGCCCGGTATCGGCTCTCTGGCCGGCTGCGCCCTGCTGCTGCCCCTGACCTATAAGTTCGACCCCACCGCCGCCATCATCATGCTTGGCGCCCTGTACTACTCCAACATGTACGGCGGAGCCTTCTCCGCCATCCTGCTGAACGTGCCCGGCGACTCCCCCGCCGTTATGACCGTCCTGGACGGCCACCCCATGGCGGAAAAAGGCCAGCCCGGCCAGGCGCTGTTCACCTCCAACCTGGCCTCCTGTATCGGCGGCCTGGTGGGTATGCTGATCCTCACCTTCCTGGGCCCGGCCCTGGCTGAGGTGGGCCTGCTGTTCGGCCCCGCCGAGATGACCTCTCTGATGATCATGTCCCTGATGTCCATCGGCTGGCTGCTGGGCGACGACCCCGTCAAGGGCACCGTCTCCACCATGGTGGGCTTCCTGCTGGCCAGCATCGGCATGGACACCCTGTCCGGTACCCCCCGCTTTGAGTTCGGCAACATGTACCTGCTGGGCGGCATCCCCTTCGTGGCCTTCGTCATCGGCGCCGTGGGCCTGTCCCAGGTCATCGACATGATGGCCACCCGCCACGACCCCTCTCAGATCCCCCACGAGAAGCTGACCATCAAGGGCAGCCTCCTCTCCGCCCACCAGCTGCGCCGCATGCTGCCCCCGGCCATCCGCTCCGGCTTCATCGGCACCTTCGTGGGCGTGCTCCCCGGCTCCGGCGCCACCGCCGCCTCCTTCCTGTGCTACGCCTCTCAGAAGGCCTTTAAGAACGAGGAGCCTCTGGGCACCGGCGCCATCGAGGGCCTGTCCGCCTGTGAGTCCGGCAACAACGCCGCGGCCGCCGGCTCCTTCGCCCCCCTGCTGGCTCTGGGCATCCCCGGTTCCGGCACCGGCGCCGTCCTCCTGGGCGGCCTGATGATGTGGGGCCTGAACCCCGGTCCCCTGCTGTTCACCAACGACCCGGAGTTCGCCTGGGGCCTGATCGCCTCTCTGTTCATCTCCAACATCATCTCTCTGCTGATCTCCCTGCTGGTCATTCCCTCTCTGATCAAGATCCTGTCCATCCCCACCGCCTACATGATCCCCATCATCACCGTGGTCTGCCTGGTGGGCTCTTACTCCACCGACCGCTCCATGTACAACGTGATCATCACCGCCGTCTTCGGCGTGATGGGCTACTTCTTCGGCAAGTGCGGCCTGCCCCTGGCCCCGGTGCTGCTGTCCTTCGTGCTGGCTCCCATCTTCGAGTCCAACATGCGTAAGGCCTTCATCTCCTCCCAGGGCAGCCTGGACATCTTCGTCACCAGCCCCATCTCCCTGGCCTTCCTGCTGGTCACCCTGCTGCTGATCCTGTCCCCCGTGATCAAGATCGCCCTGCGCAAGGCCAAGGGCGGCGCCGCCAAGGCGTAAAACACTTCCACACGACGATTTTTGGGAGGCGGCTCCCTGAATCAAAATTTTGAAAAGAAGGATGGTAAGTAACATGAAAAAGATCTCTACTCTGCTGCTCACCAGCGCCCTGACTCTGGGCCTGCTGGCCGGGTGCGGCAACGACGCTTCCAGCTCCGGCTCCGGCGCTTCCGGCTCCGGCTCCGGCGACGGCGCCTTCGTTCCCGAGGGCACCGTGACCTGGGTGTGCACCTCCAGCGCCGGCGGCGGCAGCGACATCTTCTCCCGCCAGATCCAGACCATTCTGGGTCCTGAAAGCGGCGGCGGCCTGGGCCTGGTGGACGCCACCATCGTGGTGGACAACCGCACCGACGGCGCCGGCGAGATCGGCCGCAACTATGTGGCCACCATGCGCGAGGGCGACGCCGACGTGACCCTGCTCACCTTCAACTCCGGCGACCTGATGCCCATGTGCGACAACACCGACAACCGGGTGCAGAACTTCACCCCCCTGGCCATCATGGCCGTGGACAAGCAGCTCCTCTTCAAGGGCGAGCACACCCCCTACGCTGACATGCAGGCCGTGATCGACGCGGTGAACAGCGGCACCGCCGTCACCGTGGGCGGCTCCAAGGGCGACGACATCGCCACCTACGAGGCCATGATCGCCGAGCTGGGCTTCACCGAGGACCAGATGCCCTACATCACCTATGACTCCACCAGCGACGCCATCACCGCCGTGCTGGGCGGCCACGTGGACATCGTCATCGCCAAGCCCGCTTCCGCCAGCCAGTACGTGGAGGCCGGCCGCATCGAGGCCATCCTGGCCCTGGCCACCGAGCGCTACACCGGCAACCTGGCCGACGCCCCCACCCTGTCCGAAGTGGGCGACTATGAGGACGTTGAGGTCCCCGTGTGGCGCGGCGTTGTGGGCCCTGCCAACATGAGCGAGGCTGCCGCCGACTACTGGAGCGACATGCTCAAGCAGGTCTCTGAGAGCGAGCAGTGGAAGACCGACTACCTGGAGAAGAACCTGCTGATCTCCAACTACATGGACCGGGAGACCGCCACCCAGTACATGCTGGACTACCAGGCCGACTATCTGGCCAGCATCGGCAAGGACGCCTAATTTCCATATCCGCAAGTTTCAGGAAAACCCTGTGCTCCACCGCACAGGGTTTTCCTGCCAAAAACACAACTGCGACCAGGAGGTAAACCATGAAACTTTGTTATCAAGTGGCGACCCCGGACGTGGCCATCGCCGACTCGGTCACCGCCTATCAGGGCCCCCTTCAGAAGACCTTCGGAGACATCGCCGCCTACGGCTATGACGGCGTGGAGCTGATGACCATTGACCCGGGCAAGCTCAACTGGGACGAGGTGAGGCAGACCGCCGCCGACCTGGGTCTGGTGGTGGGCCTGGTGTGCACCGGCGAGATCTACGGCCAGCTGGGCCTGAGCTTCGCCGACCCCGACGCGGGCCGCCGCCGGGAGGCCATCGACCGGGTGAACGGCATCATCGACTTTGCCGCCTCCCAGAACGCCAAGGTGAACATCGGCCGGGTGCGGGGGCAGTACCGCCCCGACGTGCCCCGGGAGCAGACCGAGGAGTGGGCGGTGGAGGCATTCCGGGCCATCAGCGACCACGCCGCCCCAAAGGGGGTGATGATCGCCCTGGAGAACGTGACCATCATGCAGACCAACTTCGTCAACACCATGGCCGAGGCCCGGCGGATCATCGACATGACCGGCCGCCCCAACTTCCGGGCCATGATGGACGTGTTCCACCTGAACATCGAGGAGAAGGACCTGTACCAGGCCATCCGGGACTACGCCGACATCAACGTCCACGTCCACCTGTGCGACAACAACCGCCGCTACCCCGGCAACTGCGGCCTGGACTTTGAGAAGATCATCCAGACCTTCCACGACGTGGGCTACGACGACCTGTACTCCACCGAGGTGTTCCAGTTCCCCTCTATGGAGGAGTGCGCCAAGCGGTCCATCGCCTATCTGGCCCCCATCTTCCAGCGGGTGTACGGAAGGGAGCCCCGGGTATGAAGCGCATCGCCTGTATCCACACCGTCTACAGCGTCATCGAGTCCTTTACCCAGCAGCTGCGGGACGGCATCCCGGGGGACATCCTGATCCACACCCTGTATGACGACTTCCTGGCCACCGACCCGGCCATGACCGGGAAATTTTCCGCCATCAACCACCAGCGCCTGCGCCTGGACATGCAGGCCCAGGCCCTCACCGGGGCGGACGTGATCGTGGTGTCCTGCTCCACCCTGTCCCCCTCGGTGCGCCTGCTGCGGGGGGAGTTCAACGTCCCCGTGGTGGCCATTGACGACGCCATGGTGAACGCCGCCGTGGAGATGGGCAGCCGCATCGGCCTCATCGCCACCGCCAACAGCACCGTGATCCCCTCCTCCAGCGCCCTGCGGGCCGCCGCGGCGGACGCGGGCAAGGAGATCGACCTGAAGGTGCTCTGCCGGGAGGAGGCCATCCAGGCCCTGAAGGCGGGGGACCAGGCCGCCCATGACCGCATCGTGCTGGAGATGGCCGACGAGATGCGGGACCGGGACGTGCTGGTGCTGGCCCAGGCTTCCATGGCCCACATGGAGCAGCCGGTGTCCGCCCACACGGGGCTGCCCGTCCTGTCCAGCCCCCGCCGCTGCGTGGAGCAGGTGCGCCAGATCCTGGAGGGGTAACATGAGAGAGCCGATCCAACGCTATTTTCAGGTGGGCCTGGTGTCCGCTATGGCCTACGCCCCTCAGCTGAAGGAGGGGGCCGCCTGGACGGAGCTCGTCCGCCGCATCGCGGTGGACGACTACTTCCAGGTGGTGGAGCTCAACCCCCTGCCCGACCCGGAGACCCGGGCACGGGTGGCCGCCCTGGCGGCCCAGGGCCACATGAAGCTGGCACAGAACGCCCACGGCCGGCTGATGGGGGCGGGGCTCAACCCCAACGACGTGGACGAGGAGGGCCGCCAAAAGGCGGAGCGCACCCTTTTGGAGGGGGTGGACGAGGCCGCCCAGCTGGGCTGCACCGCCATGGGCATGCTGGCCGGACACTGGACCCCGGAGACCCGGGAGCGGTGCATGGAGCAGCTGCGAAAGACGGTCACCGCCGTGTGCCGCTATGCCCGGACCAAGGGCATCGGGGTGGAGCTGGAGGTGTTTGACCACGACATCGCCAAAAAGGCCCTGCTGGGGCCCGCCCCTCTGGCGGCCCGCTTTGCCGCCCAGGTGCGGGAGAGCTGTCCCAACTTCGGTCTGATGGCCGACCTGTCCCACTTCCCCATGACCTATGAGACCTCCGCCCAGGTGATCCCGGTGCTGCGCCCCTACCTGACCCACTTCCACATAGGGAACACCGTCTGTCAAGACCCCGCTGCGGAGGCCTACGGGGATGAGCACCCCCGCTTCGGCTTCCCCAACAGCAGCAACGACGTGCCCCAGGTGCTGGACTTCCTGCGGCAGCTGCGGGCCAACGGCTTCTTCTGCCCGGAGCGGCCCTATATCCTCACCTTTGAGATCAAGCCCTGGGCGGCGGAGGACGCGGACATCGTGATCGCCAACGCCAAGCGGACCCTGAACCGGGCCTGGGCCCTGCTGGAGGACTGACAACGGGAAAAGGAGCGACGGAACAACATGGACTATGTGACCTTAAACGACGGCACCCGGGTGCCCAGCCTGGGCATGGGCACCTGGTACCTGGGGGAGGGGCGCCGCAGCGCCGCCCAGGAGGAGCGGGCCCTGCGGGCTGGCATCGAGGCGGGCGTGACCCTCATCGACACCGCGGAGATGTACGGCGACGGCGCCGCCGAGGAGCTGGTGGGCCGGGCCATCCGGGGCTATGACCGGGACGAGCTGTTCCTGGTGTCCAAGGTGTACCCCCACAACGCCGGGCGGCGGAACATCTTCCGGGCCTGTGAGGACAGCCTGCGCCGGATGGGGGTGGACTGCCTGGACCTGTATCTGCTACACTGGAGAGGGAGCGTCCCCCTTCAGGAGACGGTGGACTGCATGGAGGAGCTCATCCGCCAGGGGCGGATCCTCCGCTGGGGCGTGTCCAACCTGGATTTGGAGGACATGGAGGAGCTGTTTCAGTGCGACGGCGGCGACGGCTGCGCGGTGAACCAGGTCCTCTACCACCTGGGCAGCCGGGGGACGGAGTACTGCCTGCGCCCCTGGATGGAGAAAAACCAGGTGGCCATGATGGCCTACTGCCCCCTGGCCCAGGCCGGGCGGCTGCGCCGGGGGCTGGTGAACAGCCCCCAGGTGCGCCAGGTGGCCCAGGAGAGCGGCCTGACCCCCATGCAGGTGCTGCTGGCCTTTGTGCTGGCCCAGAAGAACACCATCGCCATCCCCCGCACCGGCTCGGCGGAGCACGCCCAGCTGAACGCGGAGACGGCGGACCACCCCCTGACGCCGGAGCAGCTGGAGCGGCTGAACGCCGCCTTCCCGGCCCCCAGCCGGCGGGTGGCCCTGGACATCCAATAAGGGCGGCCGGCGGTGCCGGTCGACGCCAAAGGAGGAAACACACAATGTCGATTCGAACTGACGCACAGGAGATCATCCGTCAGGCCCTCCAGGCCTGTCTGCCCGACCAGGCGGTGCGCAAGGCCCTGACCGGGAAGGAGTTTGGAGCCGGCCGGGTGTACCTGGTGGCCATTGGCAAGGCCGCCTGGCAGATGGCCAGCTGCGGCGCCCAGATGCTGGGCGACCGCCTGGAGGCCGGCGTGGTGGTCACCAAGCACGGCCACAGCCAGGGGAACATCCCCCGCTGCGCCATTATCGAGGGGGGGCACCCGGTGCCCGACGAGGGCTCCTTCCAGGGGACCCAGGCGGCCATGGAGCTGGTGCGGGACCTGAAGCCCGAGGACACCGTGGTCTTCCTGGTGTCCGGCGGCGGCTCCGCCCTGTTTGAGTGCCCCCTGATCCCGGCGGAGGAGCTGACCGCCCTCACCGGCGAGCTCCTCTCCTGCGGGGCGGATATCGTGGAGATGAACACCATCCGCAAGCGCCTGTCCGCCGTCAAGGGCGGGCGGTTCGCCCAGCTGTGCGCCCCCGCCCGGGTGTACGCCATCGTCCTGTCCGATATCCTGGGGGACCCCCTGGATATGATCGCCTCGGGCCCGGCCTACCCGGACCAGTCCACCTGTGAGCAGGCCCTGGCCATTGTGGAGAAGTACCGCCTGCACCTGTCCCCCAAGGGGATGGAGCTGCTGGCCCAGGAGACCCCCAAGGCCCTGGACAATGTGGAGACGGTCATCACCGGCAGTGTGCGGGAGCTGTGCGCGGCGGCGGCGGCGGCCAGCCGGGACCTGGGCTATGAGCCGGTGCTCCTGACGGACCAGCTGTGCTGCCAGGCCAAGGAGGCGGGCTCCTTCCTGGCCTCCATCGCCAAGAGCCACCAGGAGGACGGGCGCTCCCTGGCCTTCCTGGCTGGGGGCGAGACGGTGGTCCAGCTCACCGGCCACGGCAAGGGCGGCCGGAACCAGGAGCTGGCCCTGGCCGCCGCGGAGGGCATCGCCGGGCTGGAGGATACCGTGGTCTTCTCCCTGGGCTCCGACGGCACCGACGGCCCCACCGACGCCGCCGGCGGCATGGTGGACGGGACCACCAAGGGACGCCTGGAGGCCCTGGGCCTGACGGTCCACCAGGTGCTCACGGAGAACGACGCCTACCCCGCCCTCCAGCAGGTGGACGGCCTGATCATGACCGGCCCCACCGGGACCAATGTGAACGACGTGGCAGTGGTGCTGATCAAGCGCCCCTGAGCCGGGATTCAGAGGATAGAGGCCCGAGCCCCATAAAGGCTCGGGCCTCTCCGCATATCCCCCCGTTGAGAGGGAGCCGCCGGAGCGGCACAAAATTTTGGAAAAATAAAAAATCCCTGTTTACCTTAACGCTTTACTGTGCTAATATAGAGGGGAATATGGTCCGACCGGCGGCCTCTCCGCCGGCCGCCGATAGAAAGGAGCCGCACTATGGCAAAGGCAGAGCGAAAGGAGCGCAGCCTGGCCCTGTATGAGACGATTTTAAAGTTGAAGGACCTGGACGAGTGCCGCCGGTTTTTCGAGGACCTGTGCACCCCCACCGAGCTGCAGGCCATGGAGCAGCGCTTTGATGTGGCGGTCTACTTACAGCAGGGCCTGGTCTATCTGGACATCCTGGAGAAGACCGGGGCCAGCAGCGCCACCATCAGCCGGGTCCGCCGCTCCATGCTGGAAAACGGCGCGGGAGGGGTGGTCCGGGACATCATCATCCGGGAGGGGCTGGACCAGAAGAAGTAGGCCGGTCCCCAAGATTTTACAAGAAAGCAGGGAGAAAGACAAATGAAACAACTGATGCTGGGCAACGCCGCCGTTGCCCGTGGACTGTATGAGGCGGGGTGCTGCGTGGTCTCCAGCTACCCCGGCACCCCCAGCACCGAGGTCACCGAGGAGGCCGCCAAGTTTGACGACATCTACTGCGAGTGGGCCCCCAACGAGAAGGTGGCTATGGAGACCGCCTTCGGCGCCTCCCTGGCGGGGAAGCGCTCCTTCTGCGGCATGAAGCACGTGGGCCTGAACGTGGCCGCCGACCCCCTGTTCACCGTGTCCTACACCGGCGTGAACGCGGGCATGATCATCGTGGTGGCCGACGACGCGGGGATGCACTCCTCCCAGAACGAGCAGGACTCCCGCCACTACGCCAAGGCGGCCAAGCTGCCTATGCTGGAGCCCGCCGACTCCGCCGAGGCCCTGGCCTTCACCAAGCAGGCCTATGAGATCTCCGAGGAGTACGACTGCCCTGTCATCATCAAGATGTGCACCCGGGTGGCCCACTCCCAGTCCCTGGTGGAGACCTCCGACCGGGTGGAGCCCCCCATGAAGCCCTATGAGAAGAACATCGGCAAGTATGTGATGATGCCCGGCAACGCCATCCGCCGCCACCCGGTGGTGGAGGAGCGCATGAAGAAGCTGGCGGAGTTTGCCGAGACCACCGGCCTGAACCGCATCGAGGAGGGCACCGACCACAAGGTGGGCATCATCACCTCCAGCACCTCCTATCAGTACGTAAAAGAGGTGTGCGGCGACCGCTTCCCCATCCTGAAGCTGGGCATGGTCTGGCCCCTGCCGGAGCAGAAGATCCGGGACTTCGCCGCCTCCGTCAGCCTCCTCACCGTGGTGGAGGAGCTGGACCCCTTCCTGGAGGACTACTGCCGCCAGCTGGGCCTGGCCCTGGTGGGCAAGGACCACTTCCCCATCACCGGGGAGTTCTCCCAGAACCTGGTGGCCGAGAAGATGGGCCTGCCCGTCCACAAGGGCGTGAGCCTGGACGAGGCCATCCCGCCCCGTCCCCCCGTCATGTGCGCCGGCTGCCCCCACCGGGGACTGTTCTACACCCTGAACAAGAACAAGTGCACCGTCATGGGCGATATCGGCTGCTACACTCTGGGCGCCGTGGCCCCCCTGTCCGCCATGGACATGACCTTGTGCATGGGCGGCTCCATCAGCGGCATCCACGGCTTCAACAAGGCCCGGGGCGCCGAGAGCGAGGGGAAGACGGTGGCCGTCATCGGCGACTCCACCTTCATGCACTCCGGCATGACCGGCCTGGCCAACATCGCCTATAACCAGTCCAACTCCACCGTCATCATCCTGGACAACTCCATCACCGGCATGACCGGCCACCAGCAGAACCCCACCACCGGCTACAACATCAAGGGGGACCCCGCCGGGTGGACCCCTATGACCTGAAGGCCTGCGACCAGGCGGTGAAGGAGGAGCTGGCCGCCAACGAGCCCTCCGTTATCATCTCCCGCCGGCCCTGCGCCCTGCTGAAGTACGTCAAGCACAATCCGCCCCTGGTGGTGAACAAGGACAAGTGCATCGGCTGTAAGAGCTGCATGAAGATCGGCTGCCCCGCCGTCTCCATCAAGGAGGGCAAGGCCCACGTGGACAACACCCTGTGCGTGGGCTGCGGCGTGTGTGAGCAGCTGTGCCCCGTGGGGGCCTTTGAGAGCACCGGCAAGGAGGGTTAAGGCAAAATGGAAACGAAGAATATTATGATCGTGGGCGTGGGGGGCCAGGGCTCCCTGCTGGCCAGCAAGCTGCTGGGCCACCTGCTCATGGAGCAGGGCTATGACGTAAAGGTGTCCGAGGTCCACGGCATGTCCCAGCGGGGCGGCAGCGTGGTCACCTACGTGCGCTACGGCGACCGGGTGAACTCCCCGGTCATCGACCAGGGGGAGGCCGACTTCATCGTCTCCTTCGAGGTGCTGGAGGCCGCCCGGTGGCTGAGCTACTTAAAGCCCGACGGCCAGATCGTCACCAACACCCAGCAGATCGACCCCATGCCCGTCATCACCGGGGCGGCCCAGTACCCCGAGAACCTGGTGGAGAAGATGAAGGCCGCCGGGGCCAAGGTGGACGCCCTGGACTGCCTGAAGCTGGCCGAGGAGGCCGGGTCCTCCAAGGCGGTGAACATCGTCCTCATGGGCCGGCTGTCCCACTACTTCGACCTGCCCGAGGAGGCGTGGATGAAGTCTCTGGAGGCCTGCGTGCCCAGTAAATTCCTGGAGCTGAACAAGAAGGCCTTCCAGCTGGGGAAGAACGCCTGATTCCTTAGATTTTATTGCAGGGGGTTTCGCCGCCCCGGCGGCGAGTGACTTTCTGGACGGCCAGAAAGTCACCAAAGAGCCGCCAAGGGGTGTGTGCAGAGAGACAGGCACGGCTTCGCCGTCCCTGCCTCAATGACACACACCCCCTGGACCCCCATTACGGGGGTTACCCCTTAGAGATTGCGCAGCCCTTCCGGCGCGCAAAATCTGAGTGAGTGTCTGAATTCCTCCCGGCCCACCGGGGCCTGGGTAGGCAAAAATTTTACTCGGTGCGGTTTCCTTTCTGCGCCTGAGTTTTCTCAGCCATCGCTCCCGGTGCGGAATACGCCGTGGGGGCGGGGGTCCTCACCCGCCCATTCCGGGATGTTTTGCTTTTATCCGCAGGGGCGGCACACCTGGGCCGCCCGGCGAAACGCAGACCATCTCAAAAGGAAGGAGTGCCCTGATGTCCATAACCAGCCTTTTGGCCGTAGGGACGGGCGGCGCCCTGGGGGCCATGGGCCGCTGGGGGCTCAGCCTGCTGCCCTTTCGGGGGGAGTTCCCCCTGCTCACCCTGGCAACCAACCTCCTGGGGGCGGTGCTCATCGGCTTTATCGCCGGACTGGCGGGCCGGGGCAGACTGTCCTCCGGGTGGACCCTGTTCTGGAAGACCGGCGTGTGCGGCGGCTTCACCACCTTTTCCACCTTCTCTCTGGAGAGCCTGACCCTGCTGGAGAAGGGGAGGTGGCTCCTGGGTGGGAGCTATATGGGCCTCAGCGTGATCCTCTGCCTCCTGGGTGCGGCCCTGGGGCAGAGATTGAGCCGGATCTAGTGGTAAGCGGTCAACGGGCCGTGTCGTCCCAGCGGGCGGCCACATGGGGCCGCCCCTACGGAAATCAGGAGACGCCCCAGGATATGCCATCCACTGAGCCGCACTTGAGCCCTACCCACACAAAGGCGCGCTTCCAACCAGTAGGAGCACCGCCCAAAGGTTGCCGGCAACGCAGCGGCAGCGGTAATAGAACAAAAATCAATCCCTTGTCCACCCGCGCCTTTGCGATAACCGCCAAGTTTGCCTAATTGGCGGCCCCCGTAAAAATGGGGTCCAGGGGCGGCGAATATGAGCGCGAAGCGCTCATCCTGAGCCGCGCCCTGGTGCCTCTTTGGTTTCTTTCTGGGCATCCAGAAAGAAACTCGCCGCCGCAGCGGCGAAACTCTCTGCGGGAAAAGAACCCAGTCCGAAACCCGCCCCCTCATCCGCCCCCTTCGGGGGCACCTGACCCTATCCCCTCTGGCCTTCGGCCATCTCCCCTTGACAAGGGGAGTCGGCCCCCAGGGGAAGGCTTGAGAAGATGGACGGCGGAATTCCCCTGCGGAAAATCAATCAAGAAAGGGATGATCCCAATGGAACGCTACTATCAGCCCGAGATCGAGACCGCGTCTCGAGAGCAGATCAAGGCCTGGCAGGACGAGCGCCTGGTGAAGCAGGTCCAGCATGTGTGGGACAACGTGCCCTACTACCGCAAGAAGATGGAGGAGAAGGG
>CASEKM010000016.1 GCA_949288405.1 uncultured bacterium
AAAGAGGCTTGAGGAGCACTCCTCAAGCCTCTTTCTTCGCCGTTTCCTCCCCGGGTCACGCCTGGGGCAGATAGTCCATGGGGTCCACGGGCACGCCGTCCACCTCCACCCCAAAGTGGAGATGGGCCCCGGTGGCCATGCCCGTCCGTCCAACCAGGCCGATGGGGTCCCCGGCGGAGACGGCCTCCCCGGGCTGGACAGTATACTCCTTCAGGTGGGCGTACCGGGTGGTCATGTTCCCGTGCTGCAGCAGGACGCAGTTTCCGTACTGCTGGGAAAACCCCACCGCGACCACGGCCCCGTCCGCCGCCGCCAGCACCGGGGTCCCCTCCGGCTGGACCAGGTCGACGCCCGTGTGGGAGCGGGTCTCGCCGGTGATGGGGTGGACCCTCGTCTCAAACCGGGCGGACAGCTCTGCCCCCTCCCCCGCCGCCAGGGGCCAGGCCAGGGTTTTGGGCGTGTTCTCCGGCTGGGATACCTGGGTCAAATCGGCCAGCTTCTCCCCCACCGCCGCCGGGCCGGTGTAGGCCCCCAGGGCGGTGGTGGCCAGGGCCAGGGTCAGACAGGCGGCCGCCCCCAGGGCGAACGCCTTCTTTCCATAGGTCTTTGCATCCATCATAGCAGTCAAACGCTCCTTCAGTCTCTGTTTTTGGGAGAACAGGGCGGCCGCCGGGCTCTGTCCGCCCGCCGCCAGCCGGAGCAGCAGCTCCCCATACCGGGCCCGCCGGGCCAGGTCCCAATTTTGGGCCACAGTCTGGTCGCAGTACAGCTCACTGTCCCGGTCCAGCCGCTCCGCCAGGAGGCGGACCGCCGGGTTAAACCAGTGGACGCACACCCCCAGGGCGGCCAGCCACTTGATCCACAGGTCCCGGTGCCGCCAGTGGGTGAGCTCGTGGGAGAGTGCGCCCTCCAGCTCCTCCCGGGACAGCGCCAGCTCCGGCAGGATGAGTCTGGGCCGCAGCAGCCCCACCAGCATGGGACAGGGGGCGGCGCTGCTCACCCACAGCTCCGGCGGATGCCGGAGGGAGGCCGTCAGGCGGGCGTAGGTCTCCCCTTCCAGGGCCTCCGGGGCCCTGCGGCCCTCCCGCAGCGCCCGGCACAGCCGGGCATAGTCCAGGCCCCGTCGGGCCGCCATCGTGAGAAACCCGGCCGTCCACAGGGCGGCAAGGGCGGGATATATTGGCAAGCAGTTTTCCTGTTCACTTATTGAAATCTCTTGTATTTTATCCATGTTCGGTTCTGTCTGGCTGTGCGTTCCGGCCTCCAGGGCGGCGGACTGGGCCGCCGGCTCCCACAGCTCCGCCGCCCCCCGGTCCAGCAGGCCCCCGGACAGGCTCCAGGGACACAGCAGCCGCGCCAGCACCAGCAGCCACAGCAGCCGCCGCAGGCCGGGCGGGACCCTGTCCCGGAGGAGCCGGGCCATTCCCTCCGCCAGCGCGGCCAGGCAGGCCCCGGACAGGGACAGGGAGAGCAGGGTCCTCACAAAGCCCTCAGCCACGGCCGTCCTCCCCCTCCGGGTACAGGACGGCCCGCAGGTCCTCCAGATCCTGGGCGCTGAGCTGGGCGCGCTCCACCAGGGAGGCCACCAGGTCCTTGGCGCTCCCCCGGTATACCTTGTCGATGAGGGAGCGGGTGGACCAGTTCCGGTAGGCCTCCCGGGTGAGGACAGGCCGGTAGTAGAAGACCTCCCGCTTCTCCGCCGCCGCCGCCCCCTTTTCGCACAGGCGGCGCAGCAGAGTCTTCACCGTGGACGCGTCCCAGCGGTGGGTCCCCTCCAGGGCGGCGCGGACCGCGGCGATGGGCATGGGCCCCTTCCCCTGCCACAGCACCTGCATCACCTCCAGCTCCGAGGCGGAGATCTTGGATGCCAATTCGTTCATGTGAAATCCCTCCCAATGATAGGGTACAGCTGTAACCTATCTATAGGTTACACTCGTAACCTCCGTTTGTCAAGGGTGGTTTTCAAATTTTTCTCTCCGCCCCTCCCCTTTTCCAGAGCGGGAAAACCTGCTATACTGGGAGGGACGGAAAAACACAGGGGGGATCTGTATGATCGGCACCGGCACCATTGCCAACGTCCTGGCCATCATCGCGGGCGGCTCCATCGGCCTGCTGGCCAGGGGCGGCCTGAAGGAGCACTACCAGGAGGGGATCTTAAAGGCCCTGGGCCTGGCCACCCTGGCCATCGGGGCCTCCGGGGCCCTGGCCGGGATGCTGGCCGTCCAGGGCGGCCGCCTGTCCTCCGCCGGAACGGGGACCACCCTGGCCATGATCCTGGCCCTGGCCCTGGGGGCGCTGGCGGGGGAGCTCATCGACCTGGACCGGCGCATGGAGCAGCTGGGGGCCTGGCTGAAGGCCAGGGCCGACCGGGGCGGGGACAGCCAGTTCATCCAGGGCTTCGTCACCGCCTCCCTCACCGTGTGCATCGGGGCCATGGCCATCGTGGGCTCCATCCAGGACGGCCTCACCGGGGACGCGGCCACCCTGTACACCAAGTCCATCCTGGACTTTATGATCGTCATGATCTTCGCCTCCATCTACGGCAAGGGGGCCATCTTCTCCGCCCTGCCCGTGGGGGCGCTCCAGGGGGCGGTCACCCTCTTTGCCGGGCTCCTCTCCCCGGTATTCAGCCAGCCGGTCATCGACAATCTGGGCTTTCTGGGCAATCTGCTCATCTTCTGCGTGGGGGTCAACCTGTGCTTCGGCCCCAGGTTCAAGGTGGCCAACCTGCTGCCCGCCCTGGTGCTGGGACCGGTGTTTCAGTGGGCGGTGTCCCTCCTGCCCCTTTAGCCCACAGACAGACGGACCCGCCGCCCGCGGCGGGAAAAAATTGGAGGCGGCCCCCGAATTTCCGGGGCCGCCTCGCTGCAAAAGAAAGGAAGGATGAGTGGTCATCGCAGACCAACACACTTGCCGATCTGGATGACGACAGTGGGAAGAAGGGCCAGAAGGGCGCACAGGCCGATCTGCTCCAGGGTGAAGGGGGCCACCGCAAACAGTCCGCCCAGGAAGGGGACGAACAGCACCGCCCCCAGCAGGACCACGCCGGCGGCAAAGGCGGCCAGGCTGGCCTTGTTGGACAGAAGGCCCAGGGCAAACAGGGACTGGCTCCCCCGGCAGTTGAAGCCGTGGAACAGCCGGGCCAAGGTGAGGGTGGCAAAGGCCAGGGTCATGGCCAGAGGCGCGCCTCCGCTGCCCAGCCCCATAAAGTAGGCGGCCATGGTGGCGGCGGCAATGAGCAGGCCGTACACCCCGATGCGCCCCATGAGGCCGTGGGTGAGGATGGGCTCCTTGGGGTCCCGGGGCTTCTGGGAGAGCAGGTCCCCGGTGGCGGGCTCCACGCCGATGGCGATGGCGGGCAGGGAGTCGGTGAGCAGGTTGATAAACAGCAGATGCACCGGCAGGAAGGGGTTGGGCAGGCCCAGCAGAGAGGTGGCCAGCACGCTCAGGATACCCGCCATATTGCCGGAGAGCAGGAAGGTGATGGCGTTCTTGATGTTGGTGTACACGCCCCGGCCGTTGACCACCGCCTTGACGATGGTGGCGAAGTTGTCGTCGGCCAGAATCATGGCGGCGGCGTCCTTGGACACCTCGGTGCCGGTGATGCCCATGGCCACGCCGATGTCCGCCGACTTCAGGGCGGGGGCGTCGTTCACCCCGTCGCCGGTCATGGCCACGATCCTGCCCTTGCGCTTCCAGGCGTTGACGATGCGGATCTTGTGCTCCGGGGACACCCGGGCGTAGACGGACACGTGCTCCAGCTTCCGGTCCAGGGCGGCCTCATCCAGGTCGTCCAGCTCGTGGCCGGACAGGGCCTCGTCCCCCTCCTGGAGGATGCCCAGCTGCCGGGCGATGGCGGCGGCGGTGACCTTGTGGTCGCCGGTGATCATCACGGTGCGGATGCCGCCCCGCTTGGCGTCGGCCACCGCCTGGACGGCCTCGGGCCGGGGCGGGTCGATCATGGAGATCAGGCCGATGAAGGTGTAGTCCCGCTCGTCCTCCAGGGTGACCTGTTGGGCCCCGGGCATCTCCCGGTAGGCGAAGGAGAGCACCCGCAGCCCCTGGCTGGACAGCTCCTGGTTCACCGCCAGGATCTCCTCCCGCCGCTCCCGGGTGAGCTCTACCACCCCCTGGGCGGTGAGCAGCTTGGCGGACCGGTCCAGCAGGATGTCCAGGGCGCCCTTGGTGAGCATCACCGTCTCGCCCTCGTCCAGCACGTGGAGGGTGGACATGAGCTTCCGGTCCGAGTCAAAGGCCAGCTCGCACAGGCGGGGGTACTGGTTCCGGTAGGAGCGCTCCTCGATGCCCATGCGGTCGCCGATCATAATGAGGGCCACCTCGGTGGGGTCGCCCACGGCGGTGCCCTTCTCCTCGTCGGTGGTGGCGTCGCTGGCCAGGATGGCGGCCCGGACCAGCCGGCGGTGGAGGGGATCGTCCAGGGTCAGCTGGTCGCAGGGGATCAGCCGGCCGTCCACAAAGGCGGTCTGGGGAGTCATGCGGTTCTGGGTGAGGGTGCCCGTCTTGTCCGAGCAGATCACCGACACCGCCCCCAGGGTCTCCACCGCCTTGAGCTCCTTCATAATGGCGTTCTCCCGGGCCATCTTCTGGGTGCCCATGGCCTGGACGATGGTGACGATGGAGCTGAGGGCCTCGGGGATGGCGGCCACCGCCAGGGCCACGGCGAACATGAGGGAGTCCAGAATGGCCTGGGTGCCGAAGCCCCCGGCGTGATAGAGGGACAGGGCGAACACCCCCGCGCAGATGACCAGGATGATGACGGCCAGACGGCGGCTGAACTGGTCCAGACTCTCCTGCAGGGGGGTCTTCCGCCGCTGGGTCTGGTTCATCAGGGCGGCCACCCGGCCCAGCTCGGTGTCCATGCCGGTGCCGGTGACCACGATCAGGGCCCGGCCATAGGTGACCAGCGAGCCGGAGAACACCAGGTTCTTCCGGTCGCCCAGGGCCACCTTGTCCCCTTCGATGACCGCCTCGGTCTTGTCCACCCCCTCGCTCTCGCCGGTGAGGGAGCTCTCGTTCACCTTCAGGGAGTAGTTGTGCAGAATGCGGCCGTCGGCCACCACCATGTCGCCCGCCTCCAGCTCCACGATGTCGCCGGGGACGATCTGGGCGGAGGGGATCACCAGCCGCTCCCCGTCCCGGAGCACCCGGGCGGTGGGGGCCGACATGGCCTTCAGGCTCTCCAGGGACTTCTCCGCCTTCACATGCTGGACGGTGCCCAGAATGGCGTTGAGGATGAGCACGGCGAAGATGACGATGGTACTCTCCACGTTGCCGGACACCATGGAGATGGCGGCGGCGGCGATGAGGATGACCACCAGCAGGTCCTTGAACTGCTCCAGGAACACCTGCCACACCGGCTTTTTCTTCTCCTCCCGGAGGACGTTGGGGCCGAATCTCTCCAGCCGCTCCTGAGCCTCCCGGGAGGTGAGGCCCTCCTCCCGGCTGTCCACTGCCTCCAGGGCCTGCTGCGGGGTTTGACGGTACACGGGGGATTCCATAACAGCTGCTCCTTTCCTCCGCCCTCCTATTTATGCAGCCGGGGCGGATCAAGATTGCGTTTTTTCAGCTGCCGGGAGGGGCGGCGGAGGACCGGAGCACAAAAAAAGACTTCTGCGTAAGCGCCGCTTCCGCTGCGCTTACGCAAAAGTCTTGTAACCGAATCCTCGGCGTCCGCCGCCAGGTCTGACCGCTCAGACCGGGATGTTGACGGCGGAACTGCACTACTCCCTTTTGCTTTGGTGAGGCTAGTATACCAGTTCAAATGGGAGCTGTCAAGGGAAGTATGAAGTTTTGCTGTTAAAATCCTGCAAATATTTTAAGGGCACCGGTGCGCTCCGCCCCTCCCCCACGGTCTCTCAGAAGGGGGGGAACAGCTTGACCAGCAGCATCAGGGCGGGGGCGGCGAACACCATGGAGTCGAACCGGTCCAGCATCCCCCCGTGTCCGGGCAGGAGATTTCCGTAGTCCTTTACCCCGAACTGCCGCTTCACAAAGGAGAAGGACAGGTCCCCCAGCTCGGTGACGGCGCTGCCCACCAGGCCGTAGACGGCCAGCACGGGCAGGGAGGCGTCCAGACCGGCGAACCGCTCCAGCACCACGCCGTAGATCAGCAGAAAGACGGCCCCGGACAGGATGCCGCCGATGTAGCCCTCCAGGGACTTGTTGGGGCTCACCCGGGTGACGCCCCGGTGCTTCCCCAGGAAAATGCCGGCGAAATAGGCCCCGCCGTCGGTGAGGAAGGCGCAGATCACCGGCAGGAGCACCAGAAAGCGCCCCTGCTCCATCTGCTTGAGCCACACCAGGGAGGCCAGGGCGGCGGGGATCACCACGCCGCCGAACATGCACACCAGCACGTCCTCAAACCGGGCGGGCTTCTCCCGGTCATAGAGGCGGATGGAAATCCAGAAGACCAGCACCATCAAAATCAGGGCGGCCGCCTGGATAACGCCGTAGCCGTACCCCCGCCACACCCCCAGGGGGATGGCCGCCGCCGACAGGGCGGTAAAGCAGTACAGGCCGTTGTGGTGGGCCACGCCGGTGGCCCGCAGGAGCTCAAAGGACGCCAGGGCGCAGATGGCGGCCATCAGCGCCGCCAGCCACACCGGGTCCAGGAAAAAGAGCACCACGAAAAACAGCGGCGCCAGGACCACCGCCACCAGAATCCGCTTGACCAAAATCAAATCCCTCCAAACCGGCGGGAGCGGCTCTGATAGGCCGCAATCGCCCGGTGCAGCTCCTCCTTGGAAAAGTCGGGCCACAGCACGTCGGTAAAGTAAAACTCTGCGTAGGCGGACTGCCACAGCAGGAAATTGGACAGGCGCAGCTCCCCGCTGGGGCGGATCACCAGATCCGGGTCGGGCACCCCCCGGGAGAACAGATAGCCGGCGAAGTGCTCCGCCGTCAGGTGGTTGGGATCGGCCCTTCCCTCCACGCAGTCCTGGGCGTAGGCCCGGGCCGCCCGGAGCAGCTCATCCCGCCCCCCGTAGTTGAGGCAGATGTTCACCTGACAGCCGTCGTACCCCTTGGAGATCTCCCGGGTGCGCCGGCACAGGTCCTGCAGCTCCTGGGGCAGGGGCGACAGGTCCCCAAAGAACTCCATCTTCACCCGGTCCCGCTCCATGCGGCCGATGGCCTCCAGCAGATACTTCTTCAAAAGGCCCATGATGGCCTTCACTTCCTCCGCCGGGCGCTTCCAGTTCTCGGTGGAGAAGGCGTACACGGTCAGGTACTCCAGGCCGATGTCCTTGCAGTAGGTGGCGATGGTGCGGAAGTTCTCCGCTCCCGCCGCGTGGCCCGCCGTGCGGGGCAGCCCCCGCTTCTGGGCCCAGCGGCCGTTTCCGTCCATGATAATGGCGATGTGCCGGGGCAGGCGGTCAAAGTCCACCTGGACCTGCTCCGCCTCCCGCTCCTTTGATCTGAATAGGGGCATTGCGCAACATCCTAACTTTTGTGTAATGCCGGGGGAAAGCCGCTGGAGGATGTCCCCCGGCGGCTTTCGCTCCCCATCAGACCGCCATCAGCTCCTGTTCCTTCTTGGCGGTCAGCTCGTCAATGTCCTTGCAGCGCTTGTCGGTCAGGTCCTGCAGCTCCTTCTCCAGCTGCTTGAGGTCGTCCTCGGTGAGCTCGGAGGCCTTCTTCTTCTTCTTGAACTCCTCCATGGCGTCCCGGCGGATGTTCCGCAGGGCCACCTTGCCCTCCTCGCCGTACTTGCGCACCTGTTTAGTCAGATCCTTGCGGCGCTCCTCGGTGAGCTGGGGGAAGGCCAGGCGGATCACCTTGCCGTCGTTCTGGGGGTTGATGCCCAGGTCGGAGGTCTGGATGGCCTTCTCAATGGCCTTGAGCAGAGAGCCGTCCCAGGGCTGGATCATCAGGGTCCGGGGGTCCGGGGAGGAGATGGCGGCCACCTGGTTCAGGGGGGTGGGAGTGCCGTAGTACTCCACGGTGATCCGGTCCAGCACGCCGGCGTTGGCCCGGCCGGCCCGGACGGCGGCAAAGTTGGACTTGACCACCTCGATGGTTTTCAGCATCTTCTGATCATATGCTTTTGTCTCGGGACTCATGGTCTGATCTTCCTTTCCGTTCTAATGTCTCTCCCGCCCAGGTCAGCCCTGGACGATGGTTCCGATCTTCTCGCCCATCACCGCCCGGAGGATGTTCTCCGGGTCCTTCAGGGCGAACAGCAGCACGGGGATCTTGTTGTCCATGGACAGGGAGGTGGCGGTGGAGTCCATCACCTGCAGGCGCTGAGCCAGCACGTCGGAGTAGGTGATGGTGTCGTACTTCACCGCGTCGGGCACCTTTCTGGGGTCGGCGGAGTAGACGCCGTCGATGTTCTTGGCCAGCAGGATCACGTCCGCGTCGATCTCCGCGGCCCGAAGCACCGCCGCCGTGTCGGTGGAGAAGAAGGGGTTGCCGGTGCCGCAGCCGAAGATGACCACTCTCCCCTTCTCCAGGTGGCGGATGGCCCGGGAACGGATGTACGGCTCGGCGATGGCCCGCATCTCGATGGCGGTCTGGACCCGGACCTCCACGCCCTTCTGCTCCAGCACGTCGGCCACGGCCAGGGCGTTGATGGCGGTGGCCAGCATGCCCATGTGGTCGGCGCGGACGCGCACCATCCGGTCGCCGCCGTCCTTGACGCCCCGCCAGAAGTTTCCGCCGCCTACCACGATGCCCACCTGGACCCCCAGCTGGACACAGCGCTTGACCACGTCGCACACCTCTCCGATGACATTGAAGTCCAGGCCCCGGGATGCGTCTCCCGCCAGGGCCTCGCCGCTGATCTTCAGCAGCACCCGCTTATACTTTGGACTTTCCATAAAACCCCTCCTTGGTGGGATATAAAAAAACGTTCTTTCTTATTTTAATATAATTATCCCCGTTTGCCTAGTGCTTCTTGTAAAATTTTTTACATTCCCTTTTCATCCGCCCTGCGGGCACCGCCGCGCCCCCGGCGGCATAGGCTGAGACAGCGCATCCCCAATCACAGCGGCCCGGGACCTGTTCCGGGCCGGGAAAGGAATCTCGCCTTGACACACGCGCTTTTCTGGGCCGCGGGCGGCACCGGCTTCACCTTCCTGATGACCGCCCTGGGCTCTGCCACCGTCTTTTTGTTCCGGGAGCGGGTCAGCCGCCGACTGCACCGGCTGCTGCTGGGCTTCGCCGCCGGGGTGATGATCGCCGCCAGCATGTGGTCCCTGCTCATCCCCGCCATCCAGGCGGCGGAGGAGGCCGGTCTCCCCGGCTGGTTCCCCGCCGCCGGCGGCTCCGCCCTGGGCGTCCTCTTCCTGGTGTCCATGGACGCCCTGCTCCCCCACCTGACCCCCGCCTTTCTCCAGGGGCCCAGAGAGGAGTCCGGCCGCCGCAGCGCCCTGCTGGTGCTGGCCATCGCCATGCACAACATCCCCGAAGGGATGGCGGTGGGCATCTCCTTCGCCCTGGCCGCCCAGGGGGACCCCACCCTGCTCCCCGCCGCCCTGGCCCTCGCCCTGGGCATCGGCATTCAGAACTTCCCGGAGGGGGCGGCCATCTCCCTCCCCCTGCGGCAGACGGGCATCAGCCGGGGCCGCTCCTTCCTGCTGGGGGCCGCCTCTGGGGCGGTGGAGCCCGTGGCCGCTCTGCTCACCGTCCTGGCCGCCGGGGCGGTGGAGCCCCTCATGCCCTGGCTGCTCTCCTTCGCCGCGGGGGCCATGCTCTACGTAGTGGTGGAGGAGCTCATCCCCGAGGCCAATCTGCGCCACGACCACGAGACCCACGGCGGCACCTTCGGCGTCATGGCCGGTTTTCTCATTATGATGATCCTGGACGTGGCCCTGGGGTGAAGCACAGAGGTTCCCCTGCAGGGGGCGCCGTCCGTTCCTTTTCCAGGGGAACGGCCGGTGGACGGCGGGCACAGAAGCCGGTCCTTCTTTCGCAAAGTAGTCCACATAAATGGAACATCCCTCAGATACGGCGGGAGGGGCAGTCCCCTCCCCAACGATTCTCCAGAAGCTCTTCCGGGATTTGGCCTCCCGCCAAGACGCACATCAGAAAAGGGAATATGTGAAATCCTGGACGGGCGGGTCACGGACCCGCCCCTACGCACCTCATCCGCCTCGCTTCGCTCGGCACCTTCCCCTAAAGGGGAAGGCTTTCGGGCGGCTGATAGCTGTTCTTTCTTTCCGTAGGGGCCGGACACTGGCCGGCCCGCAGATGTACACGGCGCGTCCAGGAGGCCGCGCCCTACGGCCCAGCACCAGCTGTCACCTGCTCGGCAAAGCCAGGCGCGGCTGTGGGACCGCACCAACAACAATTTTGGAACAGCCAGGCCCCAGTGGGCCGGATTGGACCGCAGAAAGTCACTCAAATTTTGCGTGCCGGAAATATTGCAAAACCTAACAAGTACGCGTCCCCCATAATGGGGTCCGGGGAAAGCGGTCCTATGGACCTAGGCAGAGCGAAGCGAAGCCGTAGTCCATCGGCCGTGTCCCCGGCGGCGTTTTGGTGACTTTGCCGCCGCGGGCAAAGTCACTCGCCGCCCGCAGGCGGCGAAATCCCCCTGCGCAACTTAGCTTAATAAAAGTTCTCCCTCGCGTACCGCAGCAGCTCCTCCCGGAAATCCGGGTGGGCGATAGCGGCCAGGGCCTCCGCCCGCTCCCGCAGGGTCTTGCCGGAGAGCTTGGCCACCCCGTACTCGGTGGCCACATACTGGAGCATGGTGCGGGGGGCGGACACGGTGCTCCCCCCGGCGATGCAGGGGACGATGTTGGACTTCAGGGTGCCGTCCTTCTTCTTGTGGGTGGCGTTCAGGCAGACGAAGCCCTTGCCCCCCTTGGAGCGGTAGGCCCCCTCCAGGAAATCCATCTGGCCTCCGATGCCGGACAGCTGCCGGGTGCCGGCGGACTCTCCGTTCTCCTGGCCCATCAGGTCCACCTCCACCCCGCCGTTGATGCTGATCACATTACTCATGCGGCTGATGCGCTCCACCGAGTGGACGTAGTCCACATCTCCCGGGCGGAACAGCTGGGGCTCCTGATCCAACCAGTCGTACAGCTCCTGGGAGCCCATAGCCAGATTCCAGGTGGACCACCCCCGGTCCACCTCTTTTTTCGCGTTGGTCAGCTTGCCCGCCTTCCAAAGCTCCAGAAAGGCGTCGCTGATGGTCCCCGTGTGGCAGCCCAGGTCGGTCCGGTCCGACTGGGAGAGCAGCTTGGCCACGGTGAAGGGCACGCCGCCCACCCCCAGGGACAGCACCGCCCCGTCGGGGATCTCCTCCACCACCAGCCTGGCGATCTGGAGATCGGTCTCGCTGGGGGCGCGGTAGCTGCGCTCCGGCAGGGGCTCGTGCTCCCCCTCCACCACATAGTCCGCCTCATTCAGGTGGACCCGGTGGGAGCCCTCCACCCCCTGGAGCCGGGGCAGCCTCTCGTTGATCTCAAAGATCACGGTGCGGGCGCTCTCAAAAATGGTCCGCCAGGCGTAGTTGGAGATGCCCAGGCCGCAGTACCCCTTTTCGTCCGGCCGGGACACCGGCACGAAGGCCACGTCGCAGCGGATGTGTCCGTCCCGGTACAGATAGGGCAGGGACCGGAGCATGGCGGGCATGAACTTCACCAGCCCCTTGGCCTGGAGCTTGCGCTCATAATCCCCGATGTGCCAGCTGTAGTATGTAAAGGACGCCTGCTCCGGGTCCTGCTCCACCACCTCGATCCGGGGGCGGATCACCAGGCCGCCCCGGATCTTCACGTCCCGCACCTGGCCCGCGCGCCCGGCCAGGGCCCGGTCCAGCAGCTCCGGGAACCCGGCTCCGAAGCCGTAGTCCACCCAGTCCCCATCCCGAACCGCCTGGACCGCCTCCTCAGGCGTGACAAAATTCGTCTGTCTCATCTCTCTCATGGTCGACACTCCTTCTTCTCATGTGGCTGCACAGCTCCACTTCTGTCTGCACCATTATAGCAAAGGAGCCCGGTCCGCCGCAAGCCTCCGCCGCCCTGAGGGCGGCCATTCCGCCCGGAAATCAGATTCCGGCGGCCGCTCCTGACTGGAGTGCCGCCGGAATGTTCCCCTGGAATACCTTGATGGTCCTCAGCCGGTCCGCTCCGCGTCCCGGGCCGCCCTCCCGGTCTGTTCGTCAGGGGGCGTCTTCCCGGGGACGACCGGCCGGCAGCGGCCATTGTGGGATCCCGCAGCTGCAGCTTCTACGGAAGCGCCATGGCGGAACGCCTGGGGCGGGCGCTGGCCGGGGCCGGCGTTCAGGTGATTAGCGGCCTGGCCCGGGGGATTGATTCTGCCGGACACAGAGGCGCCCTGGAAAGAGACGGAGGAGAGGGGGCGACCTTCGCGGTGCTGGGCTGCGGGCCGGATGTGGTCTATCCCCCGGAACACGGAGGACTGTACAGGGCAGTGGAAGAAGACGGCGGGATCATTTCTGAATATCCGCCCGGCGTGAGACCCTTTCCGGCTAATTTTCCCGCCAGGAACAGACTGATCAGCGGGCTTTCCGACTGTGTGGCGGTGGTCGAGGCGGGCAGAAGGAGCGGGTCTCTGATCACAGCCTCTTTTGCCCTGGAGCAGGGAAAGGAAATTTTTGCCGTGCCGGGGCGGGCCGGAGACTATCTCAGCGCGGGGACGAACAGCCTTCTGAAGGACGGCGCGCAGGTCCTGACAGAGCCGGAGGATCTGCTCCTGTTCTGGGGAATACATGGGAAAAAATTAAGAATTTATGAGAAAAATCAGATACTGCTTGATAAAAATCAGGAAAAGGTGTAT